>NZ_JAKRMZ010000037.1:0-15344 GCF_022345915.1 Corynebacterium sp. ACRQP
AGCCGGGTAACACGGTTGTTACGACTCAGCCGGATGTGACGTCGACGCAGCCGGGTAACACGGTTGTTACGACTCAGCCGGATGTGACGTCGACGCAGCCGGGTAACACGGTTGTTACGACCCAGCCGGATGTGACGTCGACGCAGCCGGGTAACACGGTTGTTACGACCCAGCCGGACGTGACGACGACCCAGCCGGGTAACACGGTTGTAACGACCCAGCCGGATGTGACGTCGACGCAGCCGGGTACGACGTTCCGTACGACTGAGCCGACGGTGACTGAGACAGCGCCGGCTCCGACTGTGACGACGACGATGCCGGTGACCACTGTGACTGCTCCGGCGGTGACGACCACTGTTCCGGGCTCCACGGTCGTGACGACTGAGCCGATCGTGACCACGACTGTTCCGGGAACCACGGTGTCTGAGACTCTGCCGCTGGTTCCTGGCGAGCCGTCTGAGGAGTCGACTGCTCCGATCACGACCACCACGGTCAAGCAGGGCTTTAACCCGAATCCGAGCATCCGTACCGTTGCGGAGTTCAAGGACGGCGTGAACGTTGTTCAAAACGGCAGCACCGTTGTGGACACTGTGTACTACTACGGCCTGGTTGCGGGTAAGAGCTACACGTTGGATGCGAAGCTCGTCGATAAGCAGGATGACGAAAACGTCCTGGGCACTGGTGCCGTCACCTTCAAGGTCCCGGGCACCGATGGCGAGCTGGCGAATGGAAACGTCAAGGTCGATATCGCTGTGACCAACGCACCGAACCCGGTGCAGGCTGCGGTTGCGTTCGAGCGTCTGACTTCCAAGGATGTCAACAAGGCAGGCGAGGAGACCGACGGCAAGAAGGTCAACGACATCGCCAAGCACGAGGACATCTCCGATGAGGACCAGACGGTCCGCACCGTGTTTGAGCCGAGCATCGCGACCAACGCGAAGTTCCAGGATGGCTCGACTGAGGTTGTTGCCGGCAACACTGTGATCGACACTGTTGATTACAAGGGACTCGTTCCGGGCAAGGAGTACACCCTGTCCGCGAAGCTGATGGAGCGTGTCGGTGAGAAGGCGCCGTATCAGGAGGGCAAGGTTCTGGGTACCGGCACCACGACCTTCACCCCAGAGACCACTGACGGTTCCGTTGAGGTCGAAATCAAGGTGAACGACGATGTCAACAAGCCGGTGAATGCCGCTGTTGCTTTCGAGGAGCTGACCTCCACCGAGGTTGATGAGAACGGGCAGGACAACTCGAAGGGCGGCGACACCCCGGAGACGTCCGACGACAACAAGATCGCTGAGCACAAGGACATCAACGACGCCAACCAGACTGTTGGTGCGCCGCACATCACCACTAACGCGAACTTTGAAAAGGGTTCGTCTGAGGTGACCAACGGTGCTGTGGTTGTGGATACTGTCACCTACGCCGGTCTTGTGCCGGGCAAGGAGTACACGCTCACCGCGCAGCTGATTGATAAGGCTGACGGCAAGACCGTTCTGGGTACCGGCACCGAGACCTTCACCCCGAAGGAAGCCAACGGCTCCGTGGATGTGAAGATCACTGTCGACAATGCTCCGGAAGACCGTGTTGTCACCGCTGCTGTGGCGTTTGAGGAACTGACTTCCACTCAGGTTGATAAGACCGGCAACGACAACCCGAAGGGTGGCGACACCCCGGAGACGTCTGACGACAACCCGATTGCTGACCACAAGGAAATCAACGATGAGGACCAGACGGTCCGTAACCCGAAGATCTCCACGAACGCGAACTTCGCTAACGGTGCACAGGAAGTCAAGAACGGCGTTGCCGTGGTTGACACCGTCACCTACGAAGGCCTCGTGCCGGGCAAGGTGTACACCCTGACCGCTGACCTTATTAATAAGGCAGACGGCAAGACTGTGCTCGGTTCCGGCAACAAGACGTTCATCCCGACTACTCCGAATGGTTCCGAGGATGTGACCATCGTGGTCAGCAACGCGCCGGAGGGTGAGACTGTCACCGCCGCTGTCGCCTTCGAGACGCTGACCTCCACGCAGGTTGACCGCGCTGGCAAGGAGAACCCGAAGGGTGGCGACACCCCGGAGACGTCTGACGACAATCCGATTGCTGAGCACAAGGACATCAACGACAAGGATCAGACCGTGCGCAGCCCGCGCATTGCTACCAACGCGAACTTCGCGGATGGCGCGAAGCAGGTTGAAAACGGCACTGTCGTTGTAGACACCGTTGAGTACTCCGGTCTGGTGAAGGACAAGACCTACACCCTGACCGCTGAGTTGAAAGAGCGCCTCGGCGAGGCTGCTCCGTTCCGTGAAGGCCGCACGATCGGCACGGGTACCGAGACGTTCACGGCTGAAGCCGAGAACGGCAAGGTCGATGTCCATATCACCGTCGAGGGCCTGAACGAGGGCGAGCAGGTTGCTGCCGCTGTTGCCTTCGAGGAGCTGACCTCCACCGAGGTCGACCGCAACGGCAACGACACCCCTGACGCTCCGGGTGCGAACAAGATCGCCGAGCACAAGGACATCAACGACGGTAAGCAGACCGTCGAGGGTCCGGTGAACACTCCGACCACTGAACCGTCTGCGCCGGGCGAGTCCACGGAGTCGACCGTTCCGGCCGTGCCGTCCGAACCGACTGAGCCGACGGCACCGGGTGAGTCCAGCGAGCCGACCACGCAGGAGACGACGCCGACCGCGCCGACGACTGACGTGTGCAAGCCGGTCACGTCGACCAGCACCGTTCCGGGCACCACTGAGCCGGGCACGATTGAGCCGGGGACTACGGTTCCGGGCACCACTGGTCCGGATACCACCATTCCGGGCACGACGGTTCCGGGCACCACTGGTCCGGGTACCACGGTTAAGGAGTCCACGACTGAGGTGACCACGGTTCCGGAGACTTGCGTTTCCACGACCGAGGAAGAGCCGACCCCGGACACTTCCGACGAGACCAGCACGGAGCCGACCGAACCGACTGCCCCGGAGACCTCTAAGGAGTCCACCACGACGGTTCCGGCTCAGCCGACCACGTCTGAGCAGACGACCGAGCCGACGAAGGTGACCACCTCCGAGCAGCCGACGAAGCCGACCACTCCGGTGGTTCCGTCGAACACGACCACCCCGGTTGTGCCGCCGGTTGTCTGGTTCCCGAACCCGCAAATCGGTACGACTGCTGACTTCGCCAACGGTGCGACGGAGGTTGTCTCCGGCACCGTGGTCAACGACACGGTCAAGTACCAGGGCCTGGTCCCGGGTAAGACCTACACGCTGACCGCTGAGCTGGTGAGCAAGGACGTCTACAACGAGCTGGTGAACCGCGACGCTTACGGCGACGCTATCATCGGCACCGGCACCAAGACCTTCACCGCGTCGGAGACTGGCAACGGCTCCGTGGTTGTGGAGATCCCGGTCGTAGACGGCATCGACACCCCGGTCCGCGCGGCTGTCGCCTTCGAGACGCTGACCTCCACCGAGGTCGACCGCGAGGGCAACGACAACCCGCAGGGCGGCGAGACGCCGAACGACGTCTCGGACGACAACCCGATCGCTGAGCACAAGAACATCAACGATCAGAACCAGACGGTTCGCAGCCCGAACGCTCCGGAGAACTCCGAGCCGTTCATCGGCACCAACGCGAACTTCGCTGAGGGTGCCACCGAGGTTGTGGCTGGCGCCACTGTGGTGGACACCGTCCGCTACACCGGCCTGGTTCCGGGCAAGACCTACACCCTGACCGCGGACCTCGTTGCCAAGCGCAGCGGCGCCATCATCGGCCAGGGCGAGAAGCAATTCGTCGCATCCGAGGCTGGCTACGGTTCTGTCAACGTCGACATCACCGTCGCCTCCTGGGTGACCAACCCGGTCTACGCTGGAGTGGCCTTCGAGCGCCTCACCTCTGTCGAGGTGGACGCGCAGGGCAACGAGCAGCCGGCAGGCAACCGCGTGCCGCAGCAGATCGCCGAGCACCGCGACATCAACGATGCCGCACAGACGGTGATCACCCCGGGTACCAGCGAAGGCCGTGACATCCCGGGTGAGCCGGGTGTGTCCACCAACGCTGACTTCTCCAAGGGTGCTGAAGTTGTCAACGGTGCCGTGGTGCGCGATGTGGTCAAGTACTGGGGCCTGGTCCCGGGCGCGACCTACACCGCTACCGCGCAGCTGATGGAACGCCTCGGCGAGTCCGCTCCGTACACCGAGGGCCGCGTTCTGGGTACCCAGTCCGTGACCTTCACCCCGGAGACTGCCTACGGCGAGATCGTGGTGGAGATTCCGGTGACCAACGCTGAGGGCGCCGTCCCGGCAGCCGTGGCGTTTGAGAACCTGACCTCCACCGAGGTTGACCGCAACGGCGACGAGAACCCGAAGGGTGGCAACACCCCGGACGACGTCACCGACGACAACCCGATCGCTGAGCACAAGGACATCAACGACGGCTACCAGACGGTCAACTCCAGCGAGGGCAACACCCCGCCGGCCGAGGAGACCACTCCCGCGACGACCGCTCCGGCAACGACCACCCCGGTCGCACCGTCGGAGGAGACCACCCCGGCTTCCTCCACCACGGCGCCGACCTCGGTTCCGGGTGAGGAGGGCAGCTCGGCTGACTTCGACAAGAAGAAGCTGTGGTGGCTGCTGCTCATCCCGGGTCTGGGTATGATCCCGGCAGTGCTCGGTGGCGGCAACGGCTCGTCCAAGCCGGCGCCGAAGCCGGCCCCGGCACCGCAGGAGAGCAAGCCTGCTCCGGCACCGTCCAACCAGCCGGCGCCTGCGCCGGTGGGCAAGCCGGTCCCGGCTGACAGCCCGCGTGGCGAGATCAAGCAGATCCCGTCCGGCGGCACCGTCCTCGAAGACGACATGCCGGCCTACATCTAAGGCACTGGCACTGGCGCCGCCCGGCAACGGGCGGCACCGGCCGAAGCCTGTAGGGCATAACCGAAAAGGCCCCGCACACCCGAGAGGGCGTGCGGGGCCTTTGGTCGTCGTAAAGCTTAAATGTCCCAGTCGCGCAGGATGCGGCCCACGTGGCCGGTGGCCTTCACGTTGTACTGGGCAGTCTCGACGGTGCCCTTGCCGGCGTCGTCCACAGACACCAGGAAGGTGGAGCGGATGACACCCTGGACCACCTTGCCGTAGTTCTTCTTCTCGCCGAACGCGCCGTAGGCCTCCAGGGTCTCCTTGGACGGGTCCGACAGCAGCTCGACGGTGAGGTCGTGGTCCGCGCGGAACTTCGCCAGCGCCTCCGGCTTGTCCGGGCTGATGCCGAGGACCTTCACGCCGGCGTCATCGAACTGGCTGAAATTCTCGGTGAAATCGCACGCCTCGGTGGTGCAGCCCGGGGTGTTGGCGCGCGGGTAGAAGTACACGATCACGCGGGAGCCGGCGAAGTCTTTCAGGGAGACGGTCTCGCCGCGGTCGTTGGACAGTGCAAACTCGGGGGCGGTGTCGCCGGTATCTAGGCGGATGGAGTCAGTCATACCACCCCGTTTTACACTAAGCTGATACCTCGGCGGCGGAAACGCCGAACGACAAAACTTTTAACAATCTGAGGAGCAATTTCCCATGGCACGTGACATCCACGACATCGAACGCGACCTCGAGCGCACCCGCAACCAGCTCGCCAGCACCCTGGACGAGCTCGCGGACCGAACCAACCCGAAGACCCTGGCCGGCAACGCCAAGTCCGAGGCCGCCAACTGGCTGCAGGACGAGACGGTGCAGAAGGTCATCGGCGGCGTTGTTGCCGGTATCGCAGTCCTGATCAGCATCAAGGCCTACAACGGCCGCAAGCGCAAGAGCGAGCTCAAGGAGCTGCAGAAGCTCCTGGCCAACCGCTAATCGACGCCCAAAGGTAAACCCCGCACATGTCCACCTCCATCTCTGGCAGCACCCCCGAACCGGGCCGCGGAAAGCACCGGCTCGAAGACCAGGACGACAGGCTTGACGGCCTGAGCAACGGCGAGGAAACACAACAGCGCCGCAAGTGGTGGCCGATCGTGGCCGTCATCGCGATCGCGCTGGTGCTGCTGCAGCTCGCGATCTTCGCGTTCCGCAACAACGACGACGAGCCTGCCGGCACCGATGCCGCCAGTGAGGCGCCGGCGGGGGAGAGTGTGGCACCGTCGGTAGGCGAGGCCCCTGAGGGCGCGACGGAGCAGGAGCCGGGCGAGGAGACCCCTGTGCCGACGGAGGGCGGCTACGTCGACCCTGAGGGCGAGCAGGAGGTGCAGTACGAGGCTGCGCCGGGCCAGTTCGACGGCATCGAGGGGATGGCGTTGAACGTCGGCGGGGACATCGCCGCGGTGGACCCGGTGCAGTTGACGGAAGCTGGCGCGCTGATCCCGCCGGCGGACGTCTCGCGCCTGGGCTGGTACTCCGCCTCGGCCGTGCCGGGTGCTGAGGGTGCCGTCGGGTCGTCGGTGATCACCGGCCACATCAACTACCAGGGCCAGGGCACCGGGTACGCGGCCCGCTTCGCCAACATGGCGGTGGGCCAGGAGTTTGACGTGCTCATCGACGGCACGCCGCGCACCTTCCGCGTCACCCAGGCGCCGTACCGCCTGCCGAAGGGCTCGGACTTCCCGCCGGAGGTCAACGACGCCACCGGTCCGAACCGCCTGGTGCTGATCACCTGCGGCGGCCAGTTCGTCGGCGGGGCGCTGGGGTACGCCGACAACATCATCACCATCGCCGAGCCGGTCGCACCGCCGGCACCGCCTGCGGTCTAACCCGAGTTCTCTTTCCTACCGCGCCGATGCGCTGCACAAAACGCAGTGTGTCGGCGCGGTTTTTGGGTTACGCTCAAACAGAACGAGAAAGGGCATACCAATGACGAATGAGCACGCGCAGACTACGCACGATCCGGAACTCGAACAGATGCGGCCCAGCAAGAAGCCGCTGTGGATCGCGGTGGCGCTGATTGCGGCGCTGGCGCTGGTGCTGACGTTCGCGGGGCCGTCGATACGCGCCGCGTTTTCGCCTGAGACCACAACCTCCGCCGACGGGGAGGCGGGCTACAACGACGTGGACGTCCACTTCCTCGGGATGATGGTGCCGCACCACGAGCAGGCGATCGACATGTCGGACGTCCTGCTGGATTCCGACGTGGAGGACGCCGACGTCCGCGACCTCGCGCAGCGCATCAAGGACGGCCAGGAGCGCGAGAACGAGCAGATGCGAGCCTGGGCTGACGAGTGGGGCATCCAGGACGACATGGAGCACCACTCCAAACACATCGCCAACGGCATGTTCCACCCGGAGCAGATCGCAGAGTTCGAATCAAAAACCGGCGACGAGCTGCGCACCGCGTTTTTGGAGATGATGCACTTCCACCACGCCCACGTCATCGACATGACGCAGGACGAGATCGACCGGGGCGGCTACGGCCCGCTGCGTGAGATGGCGCAGCAGATGGTCGACGTCCAAACCGCCGAGATGGGCGAGATGGAAGACCTGCTCGGCTACACGCCGAACTAGCGCTAGACCAGTTCCGCGCCGGCGTCGATCATCTCCTGGAGGGCGTCGGCGCCGCGCTTGTCGTCGACAGGCGAGCACATTGCCCGCAGCACGCTGACCTTGAAGCCTTCCTTCAGCGCGTCGAGGACGGTTGCGCGCACGCAGTGGTCGGTGGCGATGCCGCAGACATCCAGGTGGGACACGCCCTGCGTGCGCAGCCAGTCCGCCAGCAACTCGTCGTTGTCGTTGACGCCCTCGAAGCCGGAGTAGGCGGCGGTGTGGTGGCCCTTTTTGAAGAACTGGTCGATCAGTTCGGTGTTCACCGGGCCGCGGATCTGCGCGCCGTAGGAGTCGGCCCGGCAGTGCGGCGGCCACGAATCCACGAAGTCGGGCGCGTCCGAGAAGTGCGCGCCCGGGTCGATGTGCCAGTCCTGGGTGGCAACAATGCAGTCGTAGTCGTGGGTGCGGCTGTCCGCGGTGGAGATCAGTTCGGCGATTTTGGACGCCACCTCGTCGCCGCGGGCGGTGGCCAGCGCGCCGCCGGGGCAGAAGTCGTTCTGCACGTCCACGATCACTAATGCTGTCTTCATGGGCTTAAGCCTACTCTCAGGGGGCGGGCAGCGGGCGCAATGGCCAAATGCAGAACAAAACGAGGCCAGCAGGTAGAATTCCTGCTGGCCTCGCCGCGCATTGTGCGCCATCAGGGAATCGAACCCCGAACCCACTGATTAAGAGTCAGTTGCTCTGCCAATTGAGCTAATGGCGCGTATTTTGTTTTTCTCTGTCGCTCTCGGCAACGAAAAGAAACTGTAGCACCCACTCTGCCTAGCGTGAAATCGGCTGGTCAGGGGCGAGAAATCGTCGATAGGCAATGTGCGTAAACACACGCGCGACAATAGTGGACTTTGGCTGGTGAGGGGATAGAGTATGGGGGATTGATAAACAGTAGTTGTGTGAGGGGTTTGCCGTGGTCCGTCGAGTGGTACGCGCCTGTGCGCTGGTGGCTGCAGCGGCGACGCTGGCGTCGTGCACCATTGGGGACGCAGGCAAGCTGGAGCCGGCCGCGCACACCTCCGACGCCTCGCTGGTGGAAAAGACCACCGAGAAGGCCTCGCCGCGCCCGCCGAAGGTCAGCGTGGCAAACGGGGAGACCGGTGTCGCGCCGTTGGACCCGATCACGGTGACCGCCACCGCGGGGCTGTCCTCGGTGACCATGACCAACGAGGCCGGCAAGGAGATCGAGGGCGAGTTCGACGGCGACAAGTCTGAGTGGTCCGTCGCCGAGCCGCTCGGCTACGGCCGCACCTACACCGTGGAGGCGCGCGACAAAGAAGGCCAGAAGGTGGTGTCCTCGTTTACCACGCTGACCCCGGACGCGACGGTCAACGCCTACGTCGGCCCCTTGGACGGCGCGACCGTCGGCGTGGCGCAGGCCGTGACCATCCGCTTCGACAGCCCCGTCCAGGACACCAAGGCGATGGAGGAGCACATCGATGTGGAGACCTCCAACGACACCGAAGGCGCGTTCTTCTGGCTGGACCCGTACGAGGTGCGCTGGCGCCCGAAGGAGTACTGGGAGCCCGGCACTGAAGTCAGCGTGAAGGTGGACATCTACGGCCAGAAGCTGAGCAAGGGCGTCTACGGCGGCGAGGACAGCGAGACGAACTTCACCATCGGCGACAACGTGGAGGCCGTGGTGGACAACGCCGACAAGATGATGCGCGTCTATTCGGGAGGCGAGCTGGTCAAGGAGTTCCCGATCTCCCTGGGCACCGACAACGTCCACGACACCCCGAACGGTGTGTATGTGGTCGGCGACGAGCACGAGAAGCTGACCATGGACTCGCGCACCTACGGTCTCGCGCTGGACGCCGGCGGCTACGTCACGCCGGTGGACTACGCCACGCAGCTGTCCTACTCCGGCATCTACGTGCACTCCGCCCCGTGGGCGCTTGGCGCGCTGGGTAGCTACAACCAGTCCCACGGCTGCATCAACGCCTCCTACGACAACGCGCAGTGGTTCCAGAACTTTGTCAAGCGCGGCGACCCGGTGGTGGTGAAGAACACCGCCGGTGGCACGCTCACGCCTTACGACGGCCTGGGGTACTGGAACCTCGATTGGGAGCAGCGCTCCGGCGGTTCCGGTGAGCCGCTGTACGAGTAGGGGTGTGCTGGTTTTGGAATGTGGCAAATATTTGCCACATTGCTAAAACGGCATACCCGTGGCCGAACGGGAGGGGCCAGCCGGGGACAAACCAGGCGCCAACAACTAAGGCCTGGCCCGCGAATTTCTGCGGGCCAGGCCTTGAACTTTGGGGTGGCTGACGGTGCCTGGGGTCACGACATATTTGACGGGGTGTGCCTGCGGAAGGCGTTGTGATCCTTGACAGGTGAGTCGCGTCATTGTTGACACTTAGGGTTACCTCAGCCGTGTCGGTGACGCTTGACTGGTGAGTCGGGACATGTTTGACACCATGAACAGTCCCAACCGCAACCTCGCCATCGACAGAGCCGTCAGAGACCAAGGCGGCACACCCACCAACGTCGCCAAGCGCTTTGGCATCTCACGGCAACGCGTCCATCAGATCCTCAACGCCTACGACGCAGGCGGCGCCGAGGCAATCGCACCGAAATCGCGTGCCCCTCACACCCACGACTACCAACAGGCCTACTGGAAACACGGTGACCCACCACTTCGCCCCAAATGAACAAAACCGGCACCCCAGAATAAAAACAACTGGGATGCCGGTCCGTCCAGCATGTCGCGACTCATGCGTCAAGCATGACGCGACTCATGACATGGGGTGGCTGACGGGACTCGAACCCGCGACACCCAGGATCACAACCTGGTGCTCTACCAGCTGAACTACAGCCACCATCGCTGTTTTTGCAGCGGGATCTACCTTAGCCCCTCACCGTGTTTTAACAAAAACGGCTGGTAGGCGTCGGTTGCGCCTGCGGAAGCCTCCACGGCGGCCTCCGTGTCGGGCCCGGGGGCGGGCACGAACACGGAGCGTCGATAGTAATCAAGCTCGCGGATGGACTCCACAATGTCCGCCAGCGCGCGGTGCGCCATGCCCTTTTGCGGCTGGTTGAAGTACGCCTTGGGGAACCAGCGGCGGGAAAGCTCCTTGACCGTGGAGACGTCGATCATGCGGTAGTGCAGCGCCGCATCGAGGCGCGGCATCTGCGCCCTGATAAACGTGCGGTCGGTGGCGATCGAGTTGCCGGCCAGGGGTGCGGGATGCGCAGGGTCGCAATGCTTCTCGACGAGCCCGAGCACCGCATCCTCCGCCTCCGCGAGACTGACCTGGGACGCCTTGATGTCATCGAGCAGCCCGTTGTCGGAGTGCATCTGGGTGACAAAGTCGTCCATTTCGGCGAGCTCGGCATCGGTGGCGTGCACGACCAGGTCCACGCCCTCGTCGATAATGTTCAGCTCCGCGTCCGTGACCAGGGCGGCGACCTCCACGATGACGTGGCGGGAAGGGTCCAGGCCCGTCATCTCCAGGTCCACCCAGACGATGCGGTTGTCCTTGGCAGCGATGTCCATCTATTCCTCTCCCATCTGTGCGTAGAACTTGCCCATGATCGGCGGCAGCCACCCGCGCGGGGCGTAGTTGGACACCACGTCCATGGCCTTCGAAAGCGGGCCGGGCACGATGCGGCGGCGGTTCGCCTTCATGGCCCGGATGGTGTCGGCGGCGCAGGACTCGTAGGTGGTCCACAGAAAATCCGGCACGACCTTGTCCACGATGGTTTGCTCTTCTTCCGGGATGTGGGCCTCGCGCACCGGGCCCGGCGCGAGCAGGGTGACGTGCACCCCGGAATCCTTGAGCTCGTAGTGCAGCGCCTCGGTGAACATGTTCACGCCGGCCTTGGTGAACACGTACGTGGCGTTGTTTGGGATGGGCAGGTTGCCGGCGGCGGAGCCGACGTTGCACAGCGCGCCCTCGCCGCGCGGCACCATCTGGTCCAGCACGGCCTTGGTGATGCGGAACACCGCGGTGGCGTTCAGGTTGAACTGGTTCGTCTCATACTCCCAGTCCTGGGCCATGAACGGGCCGAAGCTGGCAATGCCTGCCGAGTTCACGCAGATGGAGATGGTGCGGTTTTCAATGTGGCGGATCAAGGCGTCCACGTCGCGCTGCTTGGACAAATCCCCGGCGAAGATCTCGACATCGATGCCGTGGGTGAGCGAGAGCTCGTCGCCAAGCTGCTGCAGCACGTCCTCGCGCCTTGCGACGAGGATGAGGTTGTGGCCTTCGGCCGCGAGCTGGCGCGCGACGGCCTCGCCGATGCCTTGGCTCGCGCCGGTGATCAGCGCGAACGCGCCGGGTGCAGGTGCGGGAAAACTCATGGGCTCGAATCTACCCGCCAGCGATCTCGCGCAGCGCGGCCGTGTGGTTTTCAAATGCCTGAGCGCCCGTTGCGGTGAGCGTGACCCACACCGTGTCCTTCGCGCGAGTGGAGCCGTACTCGCGGAAGCGCGTGACGTAGCCGTGCTCCTCCAGCCTGTCCAGCTGCTTCGACAGCGCGGAATCAGACAGGTCGGTTTTGTCTCGCAGCGAACTGAAGCGCATCTCGTGCCGGGAGCTTTGCTTCTCGACGGCTCCCGCGTGGAACAACGCAGCACAAATCTTCAACCGCGCCAGGGGGTGAATGACGGGGTCGATGGCCGGGGCGTTCATCCGTTCTTCTCCGAGTAGATCATGACGGCCGTGAACACGACGGCGGTGACGGCTCCGGCGATGATTCCGCCGACCACGCTTCCTTCTGGGACGAACCAGATCAGCGGCATGATGAGTAATGGGGTGAGGGCGGCGGCCCAGTTCGTTTTGGGGTCTTCCTGGAGCGGCTGCTTCATGCTCGGGCGCACGTTGCGGTTGTTGTCCCAGACAGCGTAGGCGATGTAGGCGATGACCATGAGAACGAACAGCACCCACCAGTACTTCCAGCCGATGATCGTGCCGGCGATTGTGATGCCGAAACTGGTGCCGAGGATGGCGTAAGCCCACGCCGGGGTGTGTTTGCGCTGCGATTCGTGCTCGATTCCGTCGATCTCCTCGAGCGCGGCGCGGGCTTCTTCTTGGGAGATCTGCGTTTGCGGCGGTTGGTTGCTTTCCATGTCCGCAAGTGTATTTCTTGCCAGGCTGGAAAGCAAGAGTTTTCGGAGGGGATATATGCGCGTTTGGTGGCCTCTACAAAAACCCGAACTCGCTCCGGCAGTGGTTGGGGGGTGGCGTGGGGAACCTTTGGTCGTCGATAGGCAAAAGCCCCCTGAGTTCAGGTTTTTGCGCTTAACCCGAACTCAGCGGGCGATTTGTGGGGTGGGGGCGTGAAAAAGGGCGGTCGAAGCCGCCCGAGTTCAGGTTTTGGCCGACGCGCTAAATTTCGTGCATTTCTTTGCCCTTGGTCTCCGGTGCGGAGAGGATGGCCAGCAAAGAGATTGCGGTGACGACCACCAGGTAGTAGCCCACAGCTTTCGGTCCGTACTGGGCGTTCAGTGCGGTGGCGATGAAGGGGGCGATGGCCGCGCCCAGGATGGACGAGACGTTGTAGGAGATGCCGGAGCCGGTGTAGCGCACGTTGGAGGGGAACAGCTCCGGCAGGATCGCGGACATCGGGCCGAAGATGAAGCCCATCAGGACCATGCCGATGAACAGGAAGATGCCCAGGGAAACCATCGTGAACGTCTCCGGGTTGAGCAGCCATTTAAAGCACAGGCCGTAGACGATGATCGCGGCGGAGGTCAGGCCCAAAGTTGGGCGTCGGCCGTAGGTGTCAGCCAGGTGCGCGGAGACGGGGATGCCCAGCATGAAGCCGAAGATGCAGATCAGCTGCAGTTTGAGGAAGGTCGGGTAGGCGACGCCCAGGCCCACACCCTCCTCGGCGGAGCCGATGCCGTAGGAGAGGAACCACGTGGTCACGATGTAGAACAGCGTGTAGCAGCCGACCATGATGAAGGTGCCCTGGATCAGCGGCTTCCACGCGGTTTTGAACACCTCGGCGAGCGGGGAGGCGGCCTTCTGGTCGTTCTGCTCGACCTGCTGGAACACCGGGGTCTCTTCCACCTGCAGGCGCACCCAAAGGCCGATGATGACCATCACGATGGACAACAGGAACGGGACGCGCCAGCCCCATGCCATGAAGGCGCCCTCGAAGTCGCCGGAGGTGTGGCCGAGCACGGTGACCAGGATGAGGAAGAGGCCGTTTGCCAGGAAAAGCCGAACGGTGCGCCGAGCTGGGGCCACATGCCGGCCCAGGCGCGGCGTCCCTTAGCTGCCGTCTCTGTGGACAGCAGTGCTGCGCCGGACCACTCGTCGCCAAGGCCCAGACCCTGGCAGAAGCGCATCAGAGCCAGCAGTGCAGGTGCCCAGATGCCGGCCTGGGCGTAGGTGGGCAGCAGACCGATGATGAAGGTGGCGATGCCCATGGTGAGCAGCGCGCCGACCAGGGTGGCCTTGCGGCCGATCTTGTCGCCGAAGTGGCCGAACAGCACCGAACCGAGGGGGCGGGCGATGAACGCGAGGCCGAAGGTGGCGAAGGAGGACAGCAGCGCCACCGTGCTGGACTCTGCCTTGGGGAAGAACAGGAACGGGAACACCGCCACCGCGGCGGTGGCGTAGATGTAAAAGTCGTAGAACTCGATGGTCGTTCCGATGGTGGAGGCAAGCCGGACGCGGCGGCGCTCCTCGGGCGTGGTCTCCCTAATCGCGGCCGGTGCCGCCGGCTGGGGTGTTGAGCCGTGTTCGACGCTCGTTGTCATGTCCCGTCCTTTGCGTTCCACTGTGTGGGAGGAGTCTCCCATTGAGTGGATTGAATGTATCACGCAGTGGGATGGTCGTTCCAAATTGGGCGAGGGGACGGAGCGGCTTGTAAAAGTCGTCCACTGGGACGGGTGTCCGATTTTAAAATCGCTGGTCACAGACTTATAGCCGGCGGGCTATGCAATGTTTTGCGAAGCCGAGCAAACAAAAACGGCCCGCCGCTGGAAAGCGGAGGGCCGTGGGAGCCTGGCGGGTCGGCAGGAGCCGGCAGGAGCAGGTCCGCGTCGTGTTCGGGCTACTCGCCGGAGACGTCGCCGTCGCGGACGTTGCGCTCGACCTGGTCGGTGCGCTCCTCGGTGTTCGGGTGCTCGTCCTTGTGGCCGGAGCCAGTCTGAAGGGTCTCGTCCTCGGCGTTTTCGAAGTCGTCCACAGAGCTGAAGTTGGTCGGGGCGTTGCCGATGCGGGCGGTGCCGGCGTCGATAAGCTTGTCCAGCTCGGACTCGGTGCTGCCGGAAACGTTGCTGTCGATGTTGTCAGCCATTAGTTCTTCCCGTCCCTTTCAAAGTCGTTGTCCTCGCCGGTTTCCTGCACGGAAGCGTCAGCGTCCGGGTCGGAGAGGTTGTTGATGCTGTCTTCGTCGACCGGGGAGTTCTTCTCTTCAGCCATGGTGTGGTCTCCTTACTTCACAAACGTGTATGCCCCACTGTAGGTGCGATCGAACAACCGCTGCAGGAAACCCCGTCTGAACAGGGGAAAGGAAAGCGACCCCAGCAGGATTAGGGCCGTGCAGATGGGTGGTGTCAACGGTTGAACTTGGCCTTTAGAGCGTCCAAGTCATGGTCGCTGGCGGGGATCTCATCGGCAGCGAAACACTTTCGGAAGCTGCCGAGGTGATTCGGATAGACGTCTTTGCCCGAGCCGGCAGCGCGGATTTTGCTATGTGGGCTACATACTCGTCGAAGTAGCCGATGTACATTCTGCCTCTCAAACACGAAAGCTGGGTTAAGGGTCAAAAAGTGTGTCCAGAATCGCGGATTTTTAGGGATTGACCTGTAGGTTTCAGGAAAGTATATGCTTCCGGGGCATGTATCTGGGTCTCGAGCGTTCAATCCTCGGTGTG
>NZ_JAKRMZ010000038.1:0-7135 GCF_022345915.1 Corynebacterium sp. ACRQP
GTGGCGGGGGCAGTGACGGAATCGGTGACGGGGGCGCCGTCGAGAAGCGAGGGCTCAAGCTCGGTGCGCGCCAACTGGTAACGCATCCCGTTCTCGTCGCGGAGGACGAAAAACGTCTCCGTCGACTCTTCTTCCAAGAAGTGCAGCTCGCGCATACGTCACCTTTCCGCCGGGCAGATACCCGACCAGCTTAACGGACGTGCCCGCACCAGCGGGCGTACCCGCCCGGTTATCTGTGGTGTGTCCAGACAGTTGCCAATGTTGTCAGACGGGTCACAAACTTTGATACAGTGCCTTACGTAAAAACAGGTTGCCGGGAGGTATCCCGAAGACAGCCGAGAAAACTACCTGGAAGGGGAAATCAGTGGCTACTGAGAACAAGGACAAGGCCGTACTCCACTACCCGGGCGGCGAGTACGAGATGGACATCATGCGCGCCACCGAAGGCAACGACGGCGTCGTGCTGGGCAAGCTTCTCGGCGAAACCGGCCTGGTCACCTTCGACCCCGGCTACGTCTCCACCGGCTCCACCGAGTCCAAGATCACCTACATCGACGGCGACGAAGGCATCCTGCGCTACCGTGGCTACGACATCGCTGACCTGGCAGAAAACGCCACTTTCAACGAGGTGTCCTACCTGCTGATCAACGGCGAGTTGCCCACCACCGACGAGCTGGACAACTTCAACTCCGAGCTGCGCCACCACACCCTGCTGGACGAGGACTTCAAGGCCGCGTTCAACATCTTCCCGCGCAACGCCCACCCGATGGCCGTGCTCGCCTCCTCGGTGAACATTCTCTCCGCCTACTACCAGGACCAGCTCGACCCGCTGGACGAGGAGCAGCTGGATAAGGCAACCGTGCGCCTCATGGCCAAGGTACCGATGCTCGCCGCGTACGCCTACCGCGCATCCCGCGGCAAGCCGTACATGTACCCGGACAACTCCCTGAACCCGCGCGAGAACTTCATGCGCATGATGTTCGGGTACCCGACCGAGGACTACCACGTCGACCCGGTGCTGACCAAGGCCCTGGACAAGCTGCTCATCCTGCACGCGGACCACGAGCAGAACTGCTCCACCTCCACCGTGCGCATGATCGCCTCGGCCCAGGCCAACATGTTCGTCTCCATCGCCGGTGGCATCAACGCCCTGGCCGGCCCGCTGCACGGCGGCGCAAACCAGGCCGTGCTGGAGATGCTCGAGGACATCAAGAACAACCACGACGGCGACGCCACCGACTTCATGAACCGCGTGAAGAACAAGGAAAAGGGCGTGCGCCTGATGGGCTTCGGCCACCGCGTGTACAAGAACTACGACCCGCGTGCCGCCATTGTGAAGGACACCGCGCACGAGGTGCTCGAGCACCTCGGCGGCGACGAGCTGCTGGACCTGGCCATGAAGCTCGAGGAGATCGCGCTCAACGACGAGTACTTCATCCAGCGCAAGCTCTACCCGAACGTCGACTTCTACACCGGCCTGATCTACCGCGCCATGGGCTTCCCGACGGACTTCTTCACCGTCCTGTTCGCCATCGGCCGCCTGCCGGGCTGGATCGCCCAGTACCGCGAGCAGCTGGAGATGAACACCAAGATCAACCGCCCGCGCCAGATCTACACCGGCTACCAGCAGCGCGAATTCGTGCCGCGCGACCAGCGCTAGTTTCAGGCGCTAGACCAACCGCTAGGGCAACCGAAGGGCGTCGATAAGCAGCATGCTTCGGCGCTCCACCGCCGAGAATTGCACTTCCCTTATACTTTCGGGAGGAAGTTCTCGGCGGTTTTGTATTGGGTCGCGCAAACTGCCCACATAATTTGCAAGGAGTTTCAACGCTATGGAAAAGCCGTTCATCGACAAGCCGGAAGGCTCGGCGCCTGCAGACCTCGTCATCGAGGACATCACTGTCGGCGAGGGCGCAGAGGCCGTGGCCGGCGGGTTTGTCAAGGTCCACTACCTTGGCGTGGACTTTGAAACGGGCGAGGAGTTCGACTCCTCCTGGGACCGCGGCGAGGCCGCAGATTTCCCGCTCACCGGCCTGATCCAGGGCTGGCAGGAAGGCATCCCCGGCATGAAGGTTGGCGGCCGTCGCCAACTGACCATTCCGCCGGAGAAAGCATACGGCCCCGCAGGCGGCGGGCACCCGCTGTCCGGCCGCACCCTCGTGTTCATCATCGACCTGCTCGACGCCAGCTAGGAGGCTGCCATGCGCATCCCGGTCACCACACTTAACGACGGCTACGATTTCCCCCTCCTCGGCCTGGGCACCTACAAGCTGACCGGCGACGAGGTGGAGCCGATCGTGCGCACCGCGATCGAGCTCGGCTACCGCCACATCGACACCGCCGCGCTCTACGGCAACGAGGTCGAGGTGGGCAAGGCCATCAACGCCGCGATCAAAGCCGGCGACGTCACGCGCGAAGAACTGTTCGTGACCACCAAGCTGTGGAACGACGACCAGGAGCGCGTGGCCGAGGCCTACCAGGAGTCGCTCGAGCGCCTCGACCTCGAGTTCATTGACCTCTACCTCGTGCACTGGCCGTGGCCGCAGCACGGCACCTACGTCAAGGCCTTCGAACAGATCGCGGAACTGCAGGGCATGGGCCGGCTGCAGTCCGCTGGCGTGGCCAACTTCTACCCGGAGGTGCTCGACGAGATCATCGCGGCCACCGGCATCACCCCGGTGCTCAACCAGGTGGAGCTGCACGCCGGGTTCACCCAGCCCGAGCTGCGCGCCTACCACGACGAGCACGACATCGTGACCGAGGCGTGGGCGCCGCTCGCGCGCGGCGGCAACTTCGACGACCCGGCCATTCAGGCAGTGGCCGACAAGCACGGAGCCACCCCGGCGCAGGTCTCGCTGGCCTACCTGATGCAGCTCGGCTGCTCCGTGGTGCCGAAGACCGCCAACCTGAAGCGCCTGGAGGAAAACCTTGGCGCGGTGGGCATCACGCTGGACAGCGAGGATGTCGCCGCCCTCGACGGGGTTGCAGGCGAGCGCCTCTCCGGCGACCCGCTGACTTTCCCGGGCTAGGGATTGCTTTTTCGCCACCCGGCTGCGTTGCTCGCGGCCGGGTGGTTTTTCTTTGCGCGGAACTGGGAGAGATTTGCAGAACACTACACATGTTATTGTGTGATAGGTTACATTCACATTGTTGAGTCGGAGATCACATACTTCCGGCGCGGCAACGTTCATATTCCCGTGCACTAGAAAGGATCGAGGCCATGGCCGGTTCCACCGCTGTCCCGCAACGCCGCGAACCAACTCCTGACGAGTTCGTGGCCATGCAGCAAAGCCCCGAATTCCAGGACCTGCGAGGCACGTTCCGCGGATTCACCTTCCCAGTGATGATCGCGGCGTTCCTCTGGTACGTCTTCTACGTCGTCTTCGCCACCTTCGCCCCCGACGTGATGGCCAAGGACTTCCTTGGCCTCAACGTCGGCCTCTGGCTCGGCTTGGCGCAGTTTTTCACCACGTTTTTGATCACCTGGATCTACGTGAAGTGGGCGAACAAGAACATTGAGCCGCGCGCGGCTCACATCCGCGAAGAGATGGAGGGCTAAACCATGCAGACCCACCTGCTCGCAGCCGAAACCGGGCAAGAAACCGGCAACCCGCTGCTCAACATCGCCATTTTCGGCGCCTTCATCGTGGTCACGCTCTACATCGTGACCCGCGCCGGAAAGACCACCAGCGAATCCGCGGACTTCTACACCGGCGGTGCGTCGTTTAGTGGCACGCAAAATGGCCTCGCCATCGCCGGCGACTACCTGTCCGCCGCATCCTTCCTCGGCATCGTCGGTTCAATCGCGCTCAACGGCTACGACGGCTTTTTGTACTCCATCGGCTTCTTCGTGGCGTGGCTGGTAGCGCTGCTGCTCGTGGCCGAGCCACTGCGTAACGTCGGCCGCTTCACCATGGCGGACGTGCTGTCGTTCCGCCTGCGCCAGAAGCCGGTGCGCGTCGCCGCCGCGTTCGGCACCCTGTTCGTGTCGCTGTTCTACCTGATCGCCCAGATGGCAGGCGCCGGCTCGCTGGTGTCCGTGCTGCTGAACCTGCACTCCTTTACCGCGCAGGCGATCTGCGTGGGCATCGTCGGCGTGATCATGATCATCTACGTCCTGGTCGGCGGCATGAAGGGCACCACGTATGTGCAGATGATCAAGGCCGTGCTGCTCATCGCCGGCGTGCTGATCATGTCGGTTCTGGCGTTCATCATGGCTAAGGGCGGCCTGACCGCCGTGTTCGATCAGGCCATCGACACCCACTCTGCCTCCAGCTACATCGCGGAGAAGGGCTACCAGGCCGAGGATATTATGAAGCCGGGCCTGAAGTACGGCAAGACCACCACCACCAAGCTGGACTTCGTCTCCCTTGGCCTGTCGCTGGTGCTCGGCACCGCGGGTCTGCCGCACGTGCTGATGCGCTTCTACACCGTGCCCACCGCCAAGGAGGCGCGTAAGTCCGTGACCTGGGCGATCGTGCTCATCGGTTCCTTCTACCTGCTCACTCTGATCCTGGGTTACGCTGCGGCCGCCTTCGTCGGTCCGGACCGCATCCTCGCCGCCCCCGGCGGCGCGAACTCGGCGGCCCCGCTGCTCGCATTCGAGCTCGGCGGCTCCATCTTCATGGCGCTGATCTCCGCGGTCGCCTTCGCGACGGTGCTTGCGGTGGTCGCCGGCCTGGCCATCACCGCCTCGGCCTCCATCGCCCACGACGTCTACGACGCTGTGCTTCGCGACGGCCAAGCCACCGAAGAAGAGCAGGTCCGCGTCTCCCGCATCACCGTGGTGATCTTGGGCATTGTCGCCATCGTCCTGGGCATTCTGGCGATGCAGCAGAACGTGGCCTTCCTGGTCTCCCTGGCGTTCGCCACCGCGGCGTCCGCGAACCTGCCGACCATCCTGTACTCCCTGTACTGGAAGCGCTTCAACACCACCGGTGCGGTGGCGTCGATCTACACCGGCCTGATCTCCGCGCTGGTGCTGATCGTCCTGTCGCCGGCGGTCTCCGGCAGCCCGACCGCGATGTTCCCCAACGCCGACTGGGCTATCTTCCCGCTGACGAGCCCGGGCCTGGTGTCCATCCCGCTCGGCTTCCTGGCCGGCATCGTCGGCACCTACCTGGGTAAGCCGGACAACTTCGACGAGCTGCAGGCTGAGATGGAGGTCCGCTCCCTGACCGGCGTCGGCGTCGAAGCTCCCGTCGACCACTAGAGCGCCGCTTGAGTTGGCAATAGAAAATGGCCCGGTTTGTCCGGGCCATTTTTTGTTGCGCTACCTTCTGAACAGCGAGGACGACAGCTGGCTGCTGCCCTGGAGCAGGTTGGACCAGTCGTCCGGCGTCATGTCGGTCAGCGTGGAGGCCTGGCCCGGGGTCCACTGGCCCCAGTCGGAGGCGTAGACGTTGTTGATGTCCACCTGAATCCCCTGGATAGTTGCTTGCTGCCCGCGCACCTGGTGGATGTTCGCGCGCGGGTGGATCTTGCCCTGGGAGCCCCAGTCGTGCTGCCAGAAGTAGGAGCCGATGCCGTCCTCCAGGCACCACGCGATGGTGTAGTAGTTGCCGTACACACCGAGTTGGTACCCGGCGGCGCTGAACGCGGTGCCCATCGCCTTCAGGTACGGGCTGATCTGGTTGTTGAACTGCTCGAGGGTGGGGTTGTCGTCGATAGCCACGTAGATCGGGCGGCCTTGCGGCCCGCCGGCGGCGGTGTGCAGCGCCATCGCCTTCGGCGCGTGGGCGGCGGCACCGAGCGCGCCGCGCTTCCAGTCGGCGGTCTCGGCGCGGCCGAACTGGTACACCGACGCGACGGCGAGGCCGTTGGCCTTGTAGTCGCGGGTCTCGCCGATGGTCACCGGCTTGCCGCGCATCCACTCGGCGCCGGGGCGGCGGTCGGAGACGTAGCGCACCGCGCCCATGTGGCCCGCGGCTTTCACAGCGCTTGCCGACGGCACGCCAGCCGAGTAATCCACCACCGTGCCAAGCACCCGGCGCTGCTGCGCCTGGGCGGCGGGGGAGAGGGCGGCTGAGGCACTGCCGGCGAGTGCTGCGGTGGCGGCTGCGGCGCCCGCGGACTTGAGGAACGTGCGGCGATTAAAGGTAGTCACATGCGTCACTCTAGTCTCATTGGCCCACAACCACCATCCAAATGGCCACAAGGTGGCACACGGCGGCGACGACGGTCGCGGTGTGGAAGTGCTCGTGGTAGCCGTAGTAGCGCGCGGAACGCCCCGGCCACTTGAAGCCGTACACCAGTGCGCCGAGCGTGTAGACCACGCCGCCGGCGAACAGTAGCCACACCACCGCGGGGCCGGCCGAGCTCCACAGTGTTGGCAACAGCGGCACAATGATCCAGCCCAGCCCCACGTAGACCACGACGTCGAGCCACCGCGGGTGGTTGATCCACACCAGGTTGAGCACGGCCCCGCCGATGCCGCCCGCCCACGCCACCGCCAGCATGATCGCGGCGGTGCGCGGCTCGAACACGATCAGGCACAGCGGGGTGTAGGTGGCGGCGATGAACACCGAGATGGTGGCGTGGTCTGCTCGGCGCCACCACTGCACCGCCCCGGGCGAGCGCCAGGGCCAGCGGTGGTACATCGCGGAGACGGCGAACAGCAGCACCACGCCGGCGCCGTAGATGGTTACGCCGAGGGCCTGCGGCCACGGCAGGGTCATCCAGCCGAACGTGATCAGCACGGCCGAGGAGATGGCCGACAGGGCGGCGGCGACGAGGTGGAACCAGCCGCGCACGGCTGGCCGGTCGCCGCGGTCCGCGACCACATACGTGCGCTGGACTTGGCCTGTCTTGAGGGCGGTCATGGGCACCTCGCAGGGTAGGGGGCTTTTAGCTCAAACCCTACCGGACCGTAGGTTGCGGCGGAAGGGCTTGCGAGCCTGTTTTCGGCGCGGGCAACCGCTGCGGTACTCTTACGCCGTTGCCTCCGTAGCTCAGTGGATAGAGCACTTCTCTCCTAAAGAAGGTGTCGTAGGTTCGATTCCTACCGGGGGCGCCATTGTCATGAGTCGCGTCATGCTTGACGCATGAGTCGCGACATGCTGGACGGACCGGCATCCCAGTTGTTTTTGTTCTGGGGTGCCGGTTCTGTTCATTTGGGGTGAAGTGGTGGGTCGCC
>NZ_JAKRMZ010000039.1:0-6477 GCF_022345915.1 Corynebacterium sp. ACRQP
AGCTGGCACAGGCCTCCCGGCAGAAGTCAGCATCATCCGCACCACCACCCAAACCGCCCCAACCCCACAACCCATCACGATCTAACACCTAAACCCGTTCACAACCACTTGACACAAAGCGAATCTGTCAGTGGGGCTTTATCGTGCCTGGTCGACGCAAACGGGCGGCGGAATCTGTCAGGAGCGCCGCCCCGCCGCCTGGCGCTAGACCAGCAGCTCGGCGATCTGGATGGTGTTCAGCGCCGCGCCCTTGCGCAGGTTGTCGCTGGCGACGACGAGCACGAGCCCGCGGTCGCCGTCGACGGACTGGTCCTGGCGGATGCGGCCCACCAGGGACTCGTCGATGCCGGTGGCGGCGCGAGGCGTTGGCACGTCCACCACTTTCACGCCCGGCGCGCCCGCCAGGACCTCCTCCGCCTGCTGCGGGGTGACGGTCTGGTCGAACTCGGCGTGCACGACCATCGTGTGGCCGGTGAACACCGGCACGCGCACGCAGGTGCCCGCCACCTTCAGCTCCGGTAGCCCGAGGATCTTGCGCGATTCGTTGCGCAGTTTCTGCTCTTCGTCGGTTTCGGCGGAGCCATCGTCGACAAGCGAGCCCGCAAGTGGGAGCGCGTTGAACGCGATGGGCTCGACGTAGGGCCCGAGGTCGCTTGGCTTTTCGACGTCCTCCCGGACCAGCCCGCGCGGATCCCCCAGCGCCTCGACCTGGGTGGCCAGCGCCTCGACGCCAGCCAGCCCCGAGCCGGAAACTGCCTGGTAGGAGGCGACGCGGAGGGTGGTCAGACCGAAGGCGTCGTGAAGCGGCTTGAGCACCGGCATCGCCGCCATCGTGGTGCAGTTCGGGTTGGCGATGATGCCCTTGGGCAGCTCGCGCGCCGCCTCCGGGTTGACTTCGGTGACGATCAGCGGGACGTCCGGGTCCTTGCGCCACGCCGAGGAGTTGTCCACGACGGTCGCGCCCGCGGCGGCGAACACCGGCGCCCACTCGCGCGAGGTCGCGCCGCCGGCGGAAAACAGGGCGATGTCCACGTCTTTGACGGACTCTTCGGTGACCTGGGTGAGGTCCTCGACGGTGATGTCCTCGCCGCAGAACTCCAGTACGGTGCCCGCGGAGCGCGGGGAGGCGAAGAAACGGACCTTGTCGGCCGGGAAGTTGCGCTCGGTGAGGATGTCGCGCATCACGCGGCCGACCTGGCCGGTGGCGCCGACGACTGCGAGAGTGGTCATTGAAAGCTCCTTCTAACGTCCGGTGCCTGCGTAGACCACAGCCGGCTCGTCGCCGCCGAGGTCGAACTTCGTGTGGATCGCGCGCGCGGCCTCGGCCACGTCCGCCTGGCGCACCACGGCGGTGATGCGGATCTCGGAGGTGGTGATCATCTCGATGTTGATGCCGGCGTCGCGCAACGCGTCGCAGAAGTCGGCGGTCACGCCCGGGTGGGACTTCATGCCCGCGCCGACGAGCGAGACCTTGCCGATCTCGTCGTCGTAGCTCAGATCGTCCCAGCCCTCGGCGGCTTGCAGCTCGCGCAGCTTCTCCATGGTGCGCGCGCCGTCGGCCTTGGGCAGGGTGAAGGTGATGTCGGTCTTGTTGTCTTCGGCGCTGGAGATGTTCTGGATCACCATGTCGATGTTGACTTCACCGTCGGAGAGTGAGCGGAAGACCTTGGCGGCCTCGCCGACCTCGTCCTTGATGCCCAGGATGGTGATTTTGGCCTCCGAGTCGTCGGTGGCCACGCCGGAAAGTACTGCTTCTTCCATGGGGATATCCTCCAATGCTCCGGCGACCAGGGTGCCGGTATCTGTGCTGTAAGACGAGCGCACCCGCATGGGCACGTTGAACGCGCGGGCGTACTCCACGCTGCGCAACACCAGGATCTTGGACCCGGACGCGGCAAGCTCGAGCATCTCCTCGAAGCAGAGGGTGTCCAGCTTGCGGGCGTCCGGCACGATTCGCGGGTCGGCGGTGTAGACGCCGTCGACGTCGGAGTAGATCTCGCATTCGTCGGCGTTCATCGCCGCGGCCAGGGCGACGGCGGTGGTGTCGGAGCCGCCGCGGCCGAGGGTGGTCACGTCCTTGGTTTCGCGGTTGACGCCCTGGAAGCCGGCGACGATGGCGATGTTGCCTTCGTCCACAGCCTCCTGCACGCGCCCCGGGGTGACTTCCAGGATGCGGGCGTTGCCGTGGCGTTCGGTGGTGATCACGCCGGCCTGGGAGCCGGTGAAGGACTGCACCTTCTCCCCCAGCGCGTGCACCGCCATGGCCACCAGCGAGTTGGAGATGCGCTCGCCGGCGGTGAGCAGCATGTCCATTTCGCGCGCGGGCGGGGTGGGGTTGACCTCTGCGGCGAGGTCGAGCAGTTCGTCGGTGGTGTCGCCCATGGCGGAGCAGACCACCACGACGTCGTTGCCGGCGCGGCGCGTGTCCACGATCCGCTGGGCGACGGCCTTGATCCGCTCCGCGCTTTCCAGGGAGGATCCCCCGTATTTCTGAACGATCAGTGCCATTCGTACCTCCGCGGATCTGCGTGCATTCCAACGGTCAAGAATAGCGTCCCAAAACTGCCGATTCAGCCACCCGCGTTAATATCATTCACTGTGCACAACAATTTTCTCGCCGTCGCGTTCGCGCTGATCTCGGCCGCGACCATGGCGGCGGGGACTGTGTGGCGCCACCGCATCATGCGCGCGGGCGCCCCCGAGGGGGAGAACAACGACTCGCCCCTGGAGTCCCTGAAGCGGCCGGCGTGGTGGGCGTCGATGGGCATCGCATTTTTGGCGTACGGCTTCCAGGCCGCGGCGCTGGCGTTCGGGTCGCTGCTGGTGGTGCAGCCGATCCTGGCGCTGTCGCTGATGCTCACGCTGCTGTTTTCGGCGTGGGCGGACAAGCGCCACATGCACACCGCGGAGGCGTTTTGGGCGGTGCTGCTCACCGCGTCTGTGGGCGGGGTGGTCGTGCTCGGCCGCCCGCTGCCCGGCGAGCGCGACCCCGCCACCTGGGAGTGGTGGGTTGTCGTGGGCACCGCGGTGGCCATCATTGCGGCCTCCTACGCCTTTGCTTCTCGACGTCCCCCCGCCGGCAAAGCCCTCATCTTCGGCTCCGCCTGCGGCGCCATGTACGGCTACCAAGCCGTGTTTTCCAAAGTCGCCGTCGACGGCTTCGTCCACGGCGGCGTGACCGGCCTGCTCGCCACGTGGCAGTTGTGGGCGATGCTGGCCGCGGCCACGGCCGGCACGATCGTGCAGCAGTACGCCTTCGCCGCGGGCAGGCTGGCCACATCGCTGCCGGCGTCGAAGATCATCGAGCCGCTCGTCGCGTTCTCCCTGGGCCTGCTTGTGCTCGGCGAATCCTTCCGCGTGGATTCGGTGCTGGGGTGGGCGGCCGTCGGGACGTCGATAGGCGTGATGCTCGTGGCCGCCGCAATGCTCACGCGGGTGAGCATCCGATGACTTGATGGATATAAATCCCGCGCGACACCGCCCGCCTGATGTAAGGTGTGCCACATGTCGCACAGGGCGCTTCTCCTTCTACGCCGCGGCGGGAATCAGGCCAACTAACACGGCCGGCACCCCGTCGCGGAGTTTCTGTTGGCCGGCCGTGGAACACACCCCCAACAAAAGGAGAACTCCAATGACCGACTTTTTCGCACCCCGCGAGATCCAGACCCCTTCCGGCCCGCGTAGCGACGGCCAGCCCGCATGGAACAAGCAGCGCGGCTCGCAGATGCCGGTAGACCGCTACCTCACCTTCGCCGAAGAGGTCGAAGACATCCAGCTGCCGGACCGCACCTGGCCCGACAAGAAAATCACCCGCGCGCCGCAGTGGTGCGCCGTGGACCTGCGCGACGGCAACCAGGCGCTGATCGACCCGATGAGCCCCGAGCGCAAGCGCCGCATGTTCAACCTGCTGGTGGAGATGGGCTTCAAGGAGATCGAGGTCGGCTTCCCGTCCGCCTCCCAGACGGACTTCGACTTCGTGCGCGAGATCATCGAAAAGGACATGATCCCCGACGACGTGACCATCCAGGTCCTCGTGCAGGCGCGCGAGCACCTGATCCGCCGCACCTTCGAGGCCTGCGCCGGCGCGAAGAACGTCATCGTGCACTTCTACAACTCCACCTCGAAGCTGCAGCGCCGCGTGGTCTTCCGCAAGGACCGCGACGCGATTAAGAAGCTGGCCACCGACGCCGCGGAGCTGATCAAAACCATCGCCGCGGACTACCCGGACACCAACTGGCGCTGGGAGTACTCGCCGGAGTCCTTCACCGGCACCGAGCTGGACTTTGCCAAGGAAGTCTGCGACGCCGTCGTGGACGTGATGGGGCCGACGCCGGAGAACCCGCTGATCATCAACCTGCCGTCCACGGTGGAGATGATCACCCCCAACGTCTACGCCGACTCCATCGAGTGGATGCACCGCAACCTGGAAAACCGCGAGTCCATCATCATCTCCCTGCACCCGCACAACGACCGCGGCACCGGTGTGGCCGCCGCCGAGCTGGGCTACCTGGCCGGCGGCGACCGCATCGAGGGCTGCCTGTTCGGCAACGGCGAGCGCACCGGCAACGTCGACCTGGTCACGCTCGGTTTGAACATGCTCACCCAGGGAGTGGACCCGCAGATCGACTTCTCCGACATCACCCGCATCCGCGAAGTGGTCGAGTACTGCAACCAGCTGCGCGTGCCGGAGCGCCACCCCTACGGCGGCGACCTGGTCTTCACCGCGTTCTCCGGCTCGCACCAGGACGCGATCAACAAGGGGCTGGATGCGCTGGCACAGAATGTGCGTCCAGAAGCAACGAGCTCCGACGTCACCTGGGAGGAGCTGCGCGAAACCACCTGGGAGGTGCCGTACCTGCCCATCGACCCGAAGGACGTCGGCCGCACCTACGAGGCCGTGATCCGCGTGAACTCGCAGTCCGGCAAGGGCGGGGTGGCCTACATCATGAAGACGGACCACGGCATCAACATGCCGCGCGCTATGCAGCCGGAGTTCTCCGCCATCGTGCAAAACATCACCGACTCCGAAGGCGGCGAGGTCAACTCCAAGAACATGTGGGACGTCTTCGCCACCACCTACCTGGACTTGGACGAGCCGTTGGAGCTGACGCACTACCGCATCGACGCCGCCGAGGAGGAGGGCGAAGACACCCGCGTGGAGGCGACGGTGGTCTACGAGGGCGCCTCCCGCGAGGTCGCGGGCACCGGCAACGGCCCGATCGCGGCGTTTGCGAACGCGCTGGAGCAGGTCGGCATCGACTTCGAGGTGCAAGACTACTCGCAGCGCGCCCGCAGCGCGGGCGACGACGCGGACGCGGCCTGCTACATCCACGCGGACGTCGACGGCACCTCGGCGTGGGGTGTGGGTATCGCCGGGTCGACCACGCGCGCGTCGCTGGAGGCGATCGTCTCGGCGGTCAACCGTTCGACTGCCGCGAACTAGCGCCCGCGCGCTATACTTGCGTGACTTAACCACACATTTCAGCGGGAGGTTCGCGATGGCCATGTACGAGGTGCCTTCGGGCCCCCGTCGCCTCCCCGTGGAGCATTTGCCTATCGACGTTCCTTCGGCCACCCTCACCCCGGACCTCGACGTCGTGGTGGACGGCGAGGTCGTCGGTTCGGTGGAGGACGCGGAGCTAGCCCAGCTGGCGTCGTCTGGTGTGACCCCGGTGGTGGCCGTGGACGGCGGGGCGGTTGTGCTGCCGCCGGCCGGACAGGTCCTGCCGGTGAACACCCCGCCGCGCGAGCCGTGGGCGCTGCTGCCCGCAGGCGAGCGCTACGTGGCGGACTTGCACGAAGAGCTGCCGGTACAGGCACCGGCGCAGGTGCTGGTGTCGATGGGCTTCGACGACGCCGGCGAGATCGTGCTGTGCGTCGACGGCGACATCATCGGCGAGCTGGACCCGGCCGCCGGCGAGGCGCTGACCCCGACGCTGCGGCGCCTGGAGGACCGCGGGCTGATCGCGGTGGCGCGCGGCTACACCACCGCGGTGGAGGCTGGCACGTCGCTGGCCGTGATCGCGGGCCCGATCCCCGCCGACGACATCCCGATCTCCCCGCTGCCGCCGATCGTGCGCGAGGTGGAAGTCGCGCACCCGGGCACGAACTTCTTCGCCACCATGGACGCGGAGGCCGCAGCCCTTGCCGCGGACACGGAGGAGCGCCCGGCGGAGTCCGTGCGCGAGCCCGGCAAGTCCCGCGGCCCGTTGATCGCCGCGGCCGCGGCCGTCGCGGCGCTCGTGCTGGCGGGCGTGGGCACCGTGGTGATAAGCTCGCCGTCCGGCCTGCAGCGCGACTCCACCTCGGCGTACCAAAAAACCAGCGAGGTCTCGCAGCCGAGCAGCTCGGCAGAACCCTCGACACAGCCCTCCACCGAGCCGACCGAGGAATCCACCGAACCCTCGCCCTCCCAGTTCAGCACCGAGCTGCCGGAAAACGCCCCGGAGCCCGTGGTGGAGGTACAGCAGCCCGCCC
>NZ_JAKRMZ010000003.1:0-127504 GCF_022345915.1 Corynebacterium sp. ACRQP
CGGCGACCCACCACTTCACCCCAAATGAACAGAACCGGCACCCCAGAACAAAAACAACTGGGATGCCGGTCCGTCCAGCATGTCGCGACTCATGCGTCAAGCATGACGCGACTCATGACAAAGCGCCCCCAGCAGGATTCGAACCCGCGACCAGCCGGGTAGAAACCG
Source organism: Corynebacterium sp. ACRQP (assembly GCF_022345915.1). NCBI lineage: Bacteria > Bacillati > Actinomycetota > Actinomycetes > Mycobacteriales > Corynebacteriaceae > Corynebacterium > Corynebacterium sp. ACRQP. Next base: position 169 of record NZ_JAKRMZ010000003.1, read on the forward strand.
GATGCTCTAATCCACTGAGCTATGGAGGCAATGCCCGCTCATTGTAGTTATGGCTCGGCCAAGCGCGAAAGTAGGGTAAGTGGCATGACTGCACCTGCCAGCAAACGCACCGTTTCCCCCGCGTGGCCGCTGTATCTGGCCGCGCTAGCCGTCGCGGCCCTGGTGGCTGGCGCGGTGGGGGAGGCGTTCTCGGGCGGCTCGCTCGCGGAACTGGGCATCCCGGATCCGGGCGCGGCCACCACGGTCGGGCTGCCGGCGCTGCGTGGCGTCGCGTGGCTGCTCATGGCGCTGGCCACGGGCTCGTTTTTGCTCTCTGCCTTCCTCATCCCGCCGAAGCAGACCCAAGAAGACCTCAACGGCGCCCGCCTGACCGTCGACGGCCACCTCGCCTCGCGCACCGGCGCCCACGCCAGCGCGGGCATCGCGCTGATCGGGCTCGCCATGATCCCGCTGGTGCTTTCGGACGTCTCCGGCCAGCCGCTCAAAACCGTCCTGTTCGAGGCAGCCGCATGGTCGCAGGCGCTGGACCAGGTGGCGGACGCGCGCGTGTGGCTCATCGTCGCCGTCTTCGCCGCCGTCGTCGCGGCGTTTGCCTACACCGCGACCAGCTGGTGGTCCCAGGTCTGGCTGTTCGTCGGCGCGATCGTGGTGGTCATGCCGATCGCGCTGACGGGCCACTCGGCCACCGGCGGCGCGCACGACTTCGGCACCAACTCGCTGATCTGGCACCTGGTAGCCATGCTGCTCTGGGTCGGCGGGCTGATGGCGCTTGTCGCACATGCTTTACGACGAGGCCCCGGCCTCACCGCCGCCACCCAGCGTTACTCCCGCATCGCGCTGTTTTCCATCCTGGCCATGGCTATCTCCGGTGTGGTCAACGCGCTGGTGCGGGTGCGCCTGGAGGACCTGACGCAGTACAGCTACGGCTGGGTGCTGATCATCAAGACTGTCGGCATTGTCGTCCTCGGCATGATCGGCTACGTGCACCGCGAGCGGACCATCCCACAGCTCGACACCCAGCCCAGGGCGTTCACCCGACTTGCCGCGGGCGAGGTGCTCATCATGGCGGCGATTGCCGGCCTGGCCGTCACGCTCGGGCGCACCCCGCCCCCGCCGCCGCTGGACCCGAATCTGACACGCATGCAGATCCAGATGGGCTACAACCTCACCGAGCCGTTGACCTGGACGAACTGGCTGACTACCTGGCGCCCGGAGCTGCTGTTCAGCGTCATTGCGATCCTGCTGGCGGCGTACTACCTCCACCTTGTCCGCCGGGTGGATGGCTGGCCGGTCGCGCGCACGCTGTGGTGGCTGGCCGGCTGCGCGATGGTCGTCGTCACGCTGAGCTCCGGCATGGGCATGCACATGCCCGCCTCCTACTCCGCGCACATGACGGTGCACATGATCCTGTCCATGGGCGTGCCGGTGTTCCTGGTGCTCGGCGCGCCGCTCACACTGGTGCGCGAGGCGTACCCGGCCGGCGAGTTCAATCCGCGCCTGTGGGCGGAAAGCTTCCAGCGCTCGAAGTTCCTGCGCGCGGTGACGTTCTCACCGGTGTCCACCATCCAGTTCTTGGTGGTCTTCTACGCCATGTACGTCATCCAGCCGTTCTACGAACTCATGATTTCCGAGCACGCCGGCCACGTGATCATGAACGCCGCGTTCCTTATCTCCGGCTACCTCTACTTCTGGGAGCTCATCGGCCCCGACGAAATCGAGGGCCGCCCCACCGCGAAGGTGCGCCTGTTGTGGCTGTGGGTGTCCATGCCGTTCCACCTGTTCATGGGCGTCTACCTCATGCAGCTCGGCTCCGTGATGGGCGAGGAGTTCTACCGCTCGCTGGAGCTGCCGTGGAACCCGGACCTTTTGGCCGTGCAGAAGGATGGCGGCGGCATCGCGTGGGCGTCCGGCTCCTTCCCGCTGGTGATCGTCTTCGGCGAGCTGTTTATGCGTTGGTGGCGCGAGGATAAGGCGGAAACGGCCGAGTCGGACCGTCGCGCGGAGGAGTCCGACGACGAGGAGTGGCGCCGCTACAACGAGATGCTTTCTCAAATTCATGGCCGCTAGCTGCGGATTGTGAATTTCTCAGGTTAAGTTATCCACAATTTCGCCGACCCCTTTTTCCGGCTTGCGTTTCGTGCGACTCTGCTCGCGCAGGGGGCAATTGCTTATCGACGGCAAGCTCCGCCCCCTCCAGCTCACACCATCCGCACGCAAGCAGAAAGGGGCCTTGAAATGGCCAACATTGACTACACGCTGCTCGGCAACCTGATCGCCGAGCCGTACTTCAAAACCTTCAACTCGGGCAACGCCGTGCTGCGCTTCCGCGTGGCCACCTCGGACGTGAAGAAAGAAAAGAACGACAACGGCGACGACGTCTGGCAGGACTACAACCAGTTCTACGTCGACGTCGAGTGCTGGGGCCAGCTCGCGGTCAACGCTGGCGCGTCGCTGCGCAAGGGCTTCCCGGTGATTGTCATCGGCAAGCTGGTCCACGAGTACTGGGAAGGCAAGGACGACAAGGGCGAGGTGGCCCTGCGCTCCAAGACCACGCTCAAGGCGCGCCACGTCGCGTTCGACCTCGCGCGCTACCAGGTCAACTCGGTGCGCACGTCCGCTTCCGGAAACACGCTCGAAGGCCACGACATGCCCAAGCCGATGGACGCCAAGGCCCTGAACCGGAAGCTCAACGGCGAGGAGGCAGACGACACCGAGCCCAAGGGCGGCTGGGGCAGCTTCTCGGACACACCGGAGGTGGAGGAGCGCCGCGTCAGCGCCGAAGACGTCGACGGGGTCACCCGCACCGACGCCGACACCGACACCGACACAGACAGAGCAGGGGAGGAGCTCGCCGCCACCGGCGGCGCGCCCTTCTAGTTTTCGCAGCCTTCGCCCCGCCGCTTCAGGTGCGCCTTGGAAGCGGTGGGGCACGCGTGTGCGTCATGTACCCTAAGTGCGGTATTTACCTCCGCACTAACAAAGGGGATTCGTAGTGGCTGAGTTCATCTACACGATGAAAAACGTCCGCCGAGCCATCGGCGAGAAGGTCATCCTGGACAACGTCACCATGGCGTTTTACCCGGGCGCCAAGATCGGCGTCGTGGGCCCGAACGGCGCCGGTAAGTCGTCGCTGCTGAAGATCATGGCCGGCATCGACCAGCCGAACAACGGCGAGGCGTTCCTCCAGCCGGGCGCGTCCGTGGGCATCCTGCTGCAGGAGCCGCCGCTGAACGAGGAAAAGACCGTGCGCGGCAACGTCGAGGAGGGCCTCGGCGAACTGTTTGAGAAGAAGCAGCGCTTCGAGGAGATCGCCGAGGAGATGGCGACGAACTACTCCGACGAGCTCATGGAAGAAATGGGCAAGCTGCAGGAAGAGCTCGACGCGGCCGACGCGTGGGAGATCGACTCCAAGATCGAGCAGGCCATGGAGGCCCTTCGCTGCCCGCCTTCCGACGCACCGGTGACCAACCTGTCCGGTGGCGAGCGCCGTCGAGTAGCACTTGCGAAACTGCTGCTGAGCGAGCCGGACCTTTTGCTCCTCGACGAGCCGACCAACCACCTCGACGCCGAATCCGTCCTGTGGCTGGAGAAGCACCTGCAGACCTACCCGGGTGCAGTGCTGGCGATTACCCACGACCGCTACTTCCTGGACAACGTCGCCGAGTGGATCTGCGAGGTCGACCGCGGCAAGCTCTACCCCTACGAGGGCAACTACTCCACCTACCTGGAGAAGAAGGCCGAGCGCCTCGAAGTCGCCGGCAAGAAGGACCAGAAGCTGCAGAAGCGCTTGAAGAAGGAGCTGGACTGGGTCCGCTCGTCGCCGAAGGCCCGCCAGGCCAAGAACAAGGCGCGACTCGAGCGCTACGAGGAGATGGCGGCAGAGGCCGAGCAGTACCGCAAACTCGACTTCGAAGAAATCCAGATCCCCACCCCGCCGCGCCTGGGCAACAAGGTCGTCGAGGTGGAGGACCTGAACAAGGGCTTCGACGGCCGCGTGCTGATCAAGGACCTGTCGTTCACCCTGCCGCGCAACGGCATCGTCGGCGTCATCGGCCCCAACGGTGTGGGTAAGTCCACGCTGTTCAAGACCATCGTTGGCCTGGAGGAGGCCGATTCCGGCTCCGTGGAGGTCGGCGACACCGTCAAGATCTCGTACGTGGACCAGAACCGCGAGAACATCGACCCCGAGCAGACCGTCTGGGAGGTCGTCTCCGACGGCCTGGACTACATCCACGTCGGCCAAAACGAGATGCCGTCGCGCGCCTACCTGTCCGCCTTCGGCTTCAAGGGCCCGGACCAGCAGAAGCCGTCCAAGGTGCTCTCCGGCGGCGAGCGTAACCGCCTGAACCTGGCGCTGACGCTGAAACAGGGCGGCAACTTGATCCTGCTGGACGAGCCGACCAACGACCTCGACGTCGAAACGCTCGGCTCGCTGGAAAACGCGCTGCAGGCCTTCCCGGGCTGCGCCGTGGTGATCTCGCACGACCGCTGGTTCCTGGACCGCACCTGCACCCACATCCTGGCCTGGGAGGGCAACGTGGAAGAGGGCAAGTGGTTCTGGTTCGAGGGCAACTTCGGCGACTACGAGGCCAACAAGGTCGAGCGCCTCGGCGAAGAGGCCGCGAAGCCGTCGCGCGTCACCCACCGCAAGCTCACCCGCTAGGAGCACACCATGGCTGAGATCCACGTCCACACAATCCCGGTGCGCTGGAGCGACTTCGACCGCTACGGGCACGTGACCAACTCCGCCTACATCGAGCTCGCCCAGGAGGCGCGCCTGGCGTTCGCGCAGGAGTTCTTCTACTCCCAGGGCCACGAGTTCGTGGTGTTCGTGCGCCGCCTCGAGGTGGATTACGTCCGTCCGATCCTGCCCAACACCACCGAGGTGACGGTGGAGACGCAGGTGTCCAACGTGGGCAACACGTCCTTCACCACCCGCCAGGAAATCAAGGATGCGCAGGGCAAGGTCTGCTGCGTGATCGACTGCGTGCAGGTCACGGTGGACACCACCACGACCTCGCCGCGCGAGATCACGCAGAAGGAGATCGGCATCCTGTCCAAGACGGCCGGAGCCTAAATGGTCGAGCTGCACATCGAGCGCGGCGCGCGTGGGCTCAGCGCGCTGCTTTCGCGTGCGCTCGCGCTGGACGCCCAGGCGTCCGCGCGCATTCAGGAGGTGGGCGAGGGCCAGCTCGACGTGTTTGTGACCACGCCGTTTGATGCCATTGCTTCTCGACGCACCTCCGGCACCACCACCGACCCCGGCGCCACCGTCAGCGCTCGCGATTTGCTCGACGCGCTGCAGTCCGGCGCGACCGAGGTAGGCCCCGCCCGCGACGCCGCCTGGCCCGGGGCCCTGCCGCCGGCGAGCGGCTTCATCGCCCGCGAGGAAGTGCCCATCGGCGTCGCCCGCCGCCTGGCGGACGAGGGCCGCAACCTGGCGCGCCAGTTCTCCGGCCCGGCCGGCCCGCCGCGCTCGCTTCTCGACGGGGTAGTGCTCACCGCCGACGCCGACAGCGACACCCCCGTGGAGATCCCCATGCGGATGATCTTCGCCTGCACCTCGCTCGGGCTGATCCCCGGCTTCGAGGCCCCCGCCGAAATCCCGCGCCACCTGCGCGTTGCCACCTCCGGCAGCTGGGTGCGCCTTGACGCGCCGTTCGGCTCCGTCTACCGCAGCACCCGGCCGAACCTGCTGTTTTAGTATGCGCGCGGGCCCTGGTTGATCATCATGTAGGCCACGCGCTGCATGTGGTTCCACATTTGGGCGCGGTAGGCGGGCGGCAGCTCGTCGTCAGTAAACTGCTCCATGGACTTGCCCATGAGCTCCAACCACCGGTCCGCCTCCGCCTCACCGATGGCGAAGGGCAAGTGGCGCTTGCGCAGCATCGGGTTGCCGCGCTTTTCCTGGAAGGTGCGCGGGCCGCCCCAGTACTGCACCAAAAACCAGCGCAGGCGGTCCTGTGCGCCGTCCCAATCCTGGTCCGGGTACATCGGGCCGATGAGGTCGTCCTCTTTGACCTGCGTGTAAAAGCCCTCGACGAGGCGGTGGAAGAACGCGTCGCCACCGACGGCGTCGTAAAGCGTCTGCTCCTGCTTAGGACCGATCTCCATTGCTCTCCTTCATCTCTACAAGCACAGAATCCATCGCCGTGAGCACCACGTCCTGCTCGTGCAGCGCCGCCAGGATGCGGTGGTTCAGGTGGCGGGCCACGCCCCACTGCTCGCCCGGCATCGTGGTCACGCTCAGGCGGAACGACACGTAGGTCGGGTTGAACTCGCTGGGACCCAGCATCGTCGGCGTGCCCATGACCAGATCGCGGATCTCCGGGTCCTCGCACGCCGCGACTGCGGTTTCCTCGATGACGCGCGAGACCTTGTCCGGGTTGGCCATGACCGACACCGGGATCTGCAGACGCGCCGTGGAGAAACGCGCAGAGTGGTTGCCCACCTGCTCGATATCGCCGTTGCGGATGTGCCACAGGGCGCCGTCGATGTCGCGCAGCGTAGTGATGCGCAGCGACATCTCCTCCACCTCGCCGACAATGTCGCCGACCTGGATGGTGTCGCCCACGCCGAACTGGTTCTCAATGAGGATGAACATGCCGGAGAAGAAATCCTTCACCAGCGACTGCGCGCCAAAACCGATGGCCACGCCGACCACGCCGGCGGACGCGATCAACGGCGCGACGTTCACGCCAAGCTGGTCCAGCACGGCGAGCGCCGCCCACGTCCAAATCACAATCGCGGCGACGGACCGGCCCACGTTGCCCAGCGTCTTCATGCGCTGCTGGCGGCGGGCCTCCTGCGCCCGGTACTGCGGGGTGTCCTCCACGGTGGGGGCGATGAACGGGGTGCGCTCGATGCCGTGGCGGGTGGCGCGGTTGATCACCTTGCGCGCCAGCCAGCTCAGCACCAGCGCGACCACGATGATCAGCAGGATCTTCACGGGGCGTTCCACCACGAGTTCGTGGGTGGCTGGGTCGTTCCACCAGTTGGTGACGCCGTCGACGGCCTCGTCGACCTTTTCTGCAGTATCTGTTTGCGCTTTCATCGGGAGCGAGTCTAGTGCATAAAAATGCCCGCGGAATGAACCGCTTGGTCTACTGTCTGTGGGCATGACTGGATTTGCTACCGACGCCATTCACGCCGGATACGAACCCGACAGCCTGTACGGGCCGATCAACACGCCGATCTACGCCTCCACCACGTTCGCCCAGGACGGGCTGGCGGAGCTGCGCGGCGGCTATGAGTACACCCGCGTGGGCAACCCCACCGTCACCGCGCTGGAGAAGGCCGTCGCCGCGCTGGAGGGCGCCGAGTACGCCGTGGCCTACTCCTCGGGCATGGCGGCCATCGACGTCATCCTGCGCATCCTGCTCAAACCCGGCGACCACATCGTCGTGTCCAACGACGCCTACGGCGGCACCTACCGCCTGATCCAGCAAGTGTTCACGCAGTGGGGCGTGGAAAACACCGTGGTGGACATGACCAACCCGGCAGAAGTCGCCGCGGCGGTTAAGGACAACACCAAGGCCATCTGGGTGGAAACGCCGACGAACCCGATGCTGGACATCGTGGACATCGAAGCCATCGCTGCCGTGAAAAAGCAGGCCGCGCTGGTGGTGGACAACACGTTCGCCTCGCCGTACCTGCAAAAACCGTTCGACCTCGGCGCGGACGTGGTGGTGCACTCCACCACGAAGTACATCGGCGGCCACTCTGACGTGGTCGGCGGCATCGTCTGCGGCGACGATTCCCGCGTCCCCGGCTTCCACGAGCAGCTGCGCTTCTTCTTCGGCTGGGTCGGCGCGAACCCGTCCCCGTTCGACACGTACCTCACCGGCCGCGGCCTGAAGACGCTTTCCGTGCGCATGGACAAGCACTGCGACAATGCGGAAGCCGTCGCAAAGTTCTTGGATGCCCAGCCCCAGGTCGCGCGCGTGTGCTACCCGGGCCTGGAGACCCACCCGGGCCACGAAACCGCGAAAAAGCAGATGAACCGCTTCGGCGGCATGGTCTCCGTGCTGTTCCAGACCACCGAGCAGGCGAAGACGTTCTGCAAGTCCACCAAGCTGTTCTGCCTGGCGGAGTCCCTCGGCGGCGTGGAGAGCCTGCTCGAGCACCCCGCCACCATGACGCACGTGTCCGTCGCCGGTTCCGCGCTGGAGGTGCCGGGCGAGCTCGTGCGCATCTCGGTGGGCATCGAGGAGGAGGCCGACCTCATCGCCGACCTCGAGCAGGCGCTTACGAAGCTGTAGCGTCGACCTCGCGGTTTCGCACCGCCCGTGCGATGCGGTCCTGGCCCTCGGCGATGACGCGCTTCAGCCCGGCCGGGGCGTCGCCGCCCAGCAGCGCGTTCGCCTTGTCCACGGCGCCGGCGGTGACGTCCCAGCGCGGGTACATGCCCTCGAGGGTGCGCTGCGCCATCTCGTTGGTCAGCCGCTCCCACAGCGCGGGCGCGGCGCGGAAGTACTCGTCGGTCAGCCCCTCGAGCCCGTCGTAGGTGAACGTCAGCCCGTCCATGAGGTAGCGGGCTTCGAGGTTGGTCAGGTCGTCTTCGACGAGTTTGTTCCAAGCCCATCGCTTATCGACGACAGCTCTCGCCCGCAGACGCGAAATCGCGCCCTCCGACGTGTTGTCCTGCTCCTGCTCCGCCGCCTCCAGCGGCAGGGCGCCTGCGGCGATGAGGTTGGTGATGGCCAGCCAGCGCACCTCCTGGTTGTCGGAGCGCTCCAGCAGCTGCTTGAAGTAGGAGACGGTCTCCTCGGTGGGGGTCAGGCGGGCCAGTGCGCGGTCGAAGATGGCGGCCGGCTCCGCGCCGCGGAAGGCGGCGTTGAGCAGGTCCATGCCCTCGCCCTCCCAGGCGGGGTCGACGTACTGGCGCACTGCCTGGGTCGCCTGGGCGAGCAGGCGCTCCTGCACGCTCGGGTGCGTCTCGGCGGCGGCGTGGGCGGCGACCAGCTTCACAAACTCGCGGGCGGCCAGCTCGCCGTCGCGCACCGACTCCCACAGCGACGACCAGATCAGGGTGCGCGCCAGCGAATCCTCGATCTCGCCGATGTGCTCGAGCGCGAACTTCTGGTGCTCCGGGGTCAGGCGCATCTTGGCGTAGGTCAGATCGTCGTCGTTGACAATCGCCAGGTCGTGCTCGATGCCGGCGAGCTCGGGGATTTCGGTGCGCTCGTCGTCGATGTCGGTTTCGATCTGCTTGACGCGGGTAACGGAGCCGTCGACAAGCTTGTAGAGCCCCACGCGCACACGGTGCGGGCGCGGATCCTCCTGCAGCACCGCGAAGCTCTCGCCGATCTCCGGGCGCAGCGTCGACGGGCCCGTGGTGCGCAGCCACTTTTCGGCCCAGCCCGAAAGGTCACGACCCGACGCCTCCTCGAGCGCGCCGAGCAGGTCGTCGAAGGTGGCGTTGGAGTAGGCGTGGTTGTCGAAGTGCTTGCGCACGCCCGCGAAGAACTCCTCGTAGCCCACGTAGGCCTGCAGCTGCTTCAACACGGACGCGCCCTTGGCGTAGGTGATGCCGTCGAAGTTCTGCTCCGCGGTCTCGATGTCCGGCGCGTCCGCGGCGATCGGGTGCGTCGACGGCAGCTGGTCCTGCTGGTAGGCCCACGCCTTCTCCACGGACGCGAACGTGGTCCACGCGTCCGCGTACTCGCCGATTGCCGTCTGCGCGGTGGCCGCGGACCAGGTGGCGAAGGACTCGTTGAGCCACAGGTCGTCCCACCACTGCATCGTGACCAAATCGCCGAACCACATGTGCGCCATCTCGTGCAGGATGGTGTCGTTGCGGCGCTCCAGGCGGTACGGGGTGGGCTCGGAGGTGAAGATGTACTCGTCGCGGTACGTCACACACCCGACGTGCTCCATCGCGCCCATGTTGTACTCCGGGCAGAACACCTGGTCGTATTTGTCGCCGAACGGGTAGGTGCGGCCGAAGTTGGCGTGGTAGAAGTCGAAGCCCTCCTTGGTCTGGCGGAAGATGCGCTCCGAATCCATGTGGGGGATCAGCGATGCGCGGGCGTACAGGCCGAGCTCGATGGTGCGGCCGTCGCCGGCGTCGTAGGTGTCGGTGACCTTTTCAAACTCGCCGGCGCAGATCGCGATGAGGTAGGTCGACAGCGGGTAGTCGATCTCGGTGGTCCACGTCGCGGTGCCGTCGCCGTTGTCCATGCGGGTGACCGCCTCGTTGAGGACCACGGTGTAGCGCTCCGGCGCTTTCACGCTGACGGTGTAGGTGGCCTTCAGGTCCGGCTGGTCGAAGCCGGCGAACACCTTCATCGCCATCGCCGGCTCGAACTGGGTGTACAGGTAGTCCTTGCCGTCCACAGGGTCGGTGAACTTGTGCAGGCCCTCGCCGGTGCGGTTGTAGGCGTCGTGGGAGGTGACGGTCAGCGTGTGGGCGCCGTCGCTAAGCGAAAGCTCCCGGCCCGTCTCATCGCCGTCGAGGGTGGCCTCGAAGCCTGCCGCCACCAGGTCGAAGTGGGTGGCGCCCGCCTTCGAATCGAAATGGACGGTGCTCACCGTGGTGAACTCGTCCGCGTCCGTGATGTCCACGGCGATGTCGTAGCGGACGTTGGAAATCAGTTCAGCGCGCTCCCGCGCGTCCTTGCGAGTCAAATTCGTCTTCATCTGCCGCAGCCTACACGCGCTATCGTGGGCGCCATGACGGAACAAGTGAAATTTTGGTTTGACGTATCCTGCCCGTTCGCATGGCAGACCTCCCGCTGGATCAAAGAGGTGGAGAAGGTCCGCGACATCGAGGTCGAGTGGGTGCCCATGTCGCTCGCAGTGCTTAACGACGGCCGCGACATCCCCGAAGACTACGCCGCCATGATGGAAGCGAACTGGGGTCCGGCGCGCGTGTTCGCGAAGGTCAAGGAGGAGCAGCCCGAGAAGGTCGACGAGCTGTACACCACGATGGGCACGATGATCCACGCCGGCGGCGAAGGCGGCAAGAAGGGCGACGGCGCCTACGACGAGATCATCGCGAAGGCGCTGGCGGAGGTGGGCCTGCCGGAAAATTTCGCTGAGGTGGCCAACACGTCCGACTGCGACGATTTGCTGCGCGGCTTCCACGCCACCGCCATGGACGCCGTCGGCGACGACGTGGGCACCCCAGTGGTCAAGCTCGGCGACAACGCGTTCTTCGGCCCCGTGATCACCCGCGTGCCGGAAGGTGAAGAGGCCGGCAAGCTGTTCGACCACGCGGTTGGGTTGGCCGAGTTCCCGTACTTCTTCGAACTCAAGCGCACCCGCACGGAGATGCCCCAGGTACGCTAAACGCCATGCGTATTTACCTTGGAGCAGACCACGCCGGATTCGAGCGCAAGAACCAGATCAAGGCCCACCTTGAGGCCCAGGGTCACGAGGTGACCGACTGCGGCGCCCACGAGTACGACGCTTTGGACGACTACCCGGCGTTCTGCATCGCCGCGGCTGAGGCCGTGGTGGCTGACCCGGGTTCGCTGGGCATCGTGCTCGGCGGCTCCGGCAACGGCGAGCAGATCGCCGCGAACAAGGTCAAGGGTGCGCGCTGCGCCCTGGCGTGGTCGGAAGAGACCGCGAAGCTCGCCCGCGAGCACAACAACGCGCAGCTCATCGGCATCGGCGGCCGCATGCACACCGAGGAAGAGGCGCTCGCAATTGTCGACGCCTTCGTGTCCCAGCCGTGGAGTGAAGAGGAACGCCACCAGCGCCGCATCGACATCCTCGCCGAGTACGAGCGCACCGGCGTCGCGCCCGAGCTTCCGTAAGCTGCGTCACCAGCCCGCGAAGTAGCGCTCCAGCTGCAGCGGGCCTGCCACCGGCGTGAGCCCGAAGTCTTCGGGGTGCGCGGTGGCCGGCTCCAGCTCCAGCGCGGCGGCGCGCTTCGTGCGCACCACCGTGCCGTCGGGGGAGAGCACGTAGTCCACCGCCAAAAGCGCGCCTAAGTCCTGCGGCGCCCAGCCCGCGCCGACGGCGATGCTCACCCGTGCGTCGACTTCCGCCGTGCCCACCCGCGGGTCGTGCGCGAACAGCGCCGGCACCTCCGCGACGCGCACGTACGCGCCGACTTTCAGCCACTCCGCAATGACGAAGTCGCGCACCCCCTCGCCGTCCAGCTCCGGGACCTCCACCTGCATGTCGAAGGTGTCAAAGATGACCCCGTCCGGCCGCGCCAGCGGGTGCGTGACGCGCCGGGCCAGGGCGAGCGACTCGGCGTTCTTGACGGCGGTGGCGGCGGCGGGGTCGTCGTAACGCTGCCCGAAGTCCTCCTCGGCGTGGTGCGCGACGGCCGCCGGCTCGTGCACGAAGCTGGCACCGGCGTTCCAGGCGCGGAAGCCGAACTCCCAGTCCTCGCCGCCGTAGCCGACGAGCGTGCCGTCGAAGCCGCCGACCTCGTCGAAGAACTCGCGCGAGCACGTCAGCACCGCCGAGATGATGTAGCGCCATGAGCTGTGGTCGGCGTTGCGGAGGTTGGCGGTGGCGGACCAGGCGTCGATAAGCCATTGCGGCTCTTTGTCCTCGGCGCCGGTGCGGCGCGCGCCGACGACTACCGCCCGCGCGTCCCCCACGACGTGCGGCACGACCGCGGAGAGGTAGCCGGGCTCGGGCACGGTGTCGGCGTCGAGAAACGCCAGCACCTCGCCGCGCGCCGCATCCGCGCCGAGGTTGCGCGCCGCGGCCGCGCGGAAGCCCTTGTCCTCCTGCCGCACCACGCGCACGCCGTCGACCGCGGGCGGTTCGGCGGAGCCGTCGTCGGCCACGACGATCTCCACTTCGCCCGCGTAGTCCTGCGCGCGCACCGCCGCGACGACCCGCTCGAGCGCTTCCGCGTCGTTGTAATGCGGGATGACAACGCTCACAAAAGGCCAGCTAAACGCCATGTTTCCTCCCACAATTGCGCGACCTCGGCCCACCCGTAGCGCGGCGGGTCGAGCTGCTCAGGCACATGCTTTGCGACGGCCTCCCGCCACCCGCCGTCAGCCACCAGCGTCACGCGCCCGGGCAGCCACGCGTCGATCTCGCGGGCGTAGGCGGAGTCGCGCACTAGCACGGTGCGGCCCGCGCCGAGCCACGCCATGAGCGAGCCGGAGGCGGAGAAGTGGCGGTGCGGGCACACCGGCACGGCGATGCGGCCCATTTCGTGGGCGAGTTGGGCGTCGGAAAGCCAGCCCGTGATTTCGGCGTCGAGGTTTTCGGCCCATTTTTCGTGGCCGTCCGATACCGCGCCGAGGAAGCGCAGGCGTCGGTCGGGGAGCGCTGCGATGAGGTCCTCGTGGCCCTTGCCTGGATAGAGGAACCCCAGCACGCCGACGCTGCCCGGCTCGGGGTCGAAGGGCGAGTCGATGACCGGGATGGGCAAGCGGATCACGGTTGTCGCGGCGTCGAAAAAGGAGGCCTCGTGGTTGGAGTTGACCACCGCGACGTCCGCCTTCTCGACGAGCTCGCGGTAGACCCCGGCGCGGCGGGCGTAGCGCTCGGCGCCCTCCTCGGGCTGGGGGATGTCGTGCAGGCTCACGGACAGCGGGCCGTCGATGCGCGCCAAAAGGCGCTCGGCCGTGTCGCCGAAAAGGTGGTCGGTGAACGTGACGTGGACGGGGCCGGCGAGCGGGGTATCGCCGAACGTCTCCTCCCGGACGACCTCGGCGCCGGTGGCGCGGGCGAGCCCGAGGGCGTACTCGGTCACCCCGTGGCCCGCGGGGCCGACGATGAGATGTTTCATTGCACCAACCCTAGATTCGCCAAGCGCTCCGCGTGGCGCTGCAACCCGTGGGCGACCAGCGCCGGGCGCTCACGGTAGAACTCCAGCTGCGCGGCGCGGATCTCGTCGGCGTCGATGTCCCCGGCGCCGCGCTCGCGCCACTCCTCGCGGCCTGCAATGGAAACGCCGAGGGCGTCGGCGGCCGAGGCGTCGATAGGCGCATCCAGCCCGCCGAGCATTTCGTAGTCGGGGGCGAGCGGCTCGTCGGAAAGCCCCAGCTCCTCCAGCACGCGCGACGCCATGAACGCCAGCGTCGCGTTGTCGGGGTGGTTGACGGTGTGCCACACCGGGGTGGTCTCCAGGTAGTCCGAGACGACAACCGCGCCGTGGGCGCGCTCGCGCACCCGCATCTGCTCGACGGACATCGCGGCTGCGCGGCGCAACGCATCCGGCGGAGGCGGCGCGGCCGGGGCATACCCCGCGGCCACGGCTAAGGTGCGCAGGTCGTGGTACGGCACCACCGGCGGGTTCAACGACGGGTCATCCGGGTCGCGGATGATGGCCTGGTGGGGCATGAGCCCGTCGAAACGCAGCACCGGCACGACCACGCGCCGCGCCGACGTACGAAGTTGCCGGGTGCCCACGGGCAGGCCGCGGTAGTTGTCGCGGATCGGCTGGGTCACCAGCACGTCGGCGCGGGCCACGAGGTCCAAAAACCACCCCATGTCCGCCGCTTCAAGCTCGTGGACAGGGGCGATGCGCTCGCCGGTGAAGTGCCCGGTGGACATCAAAAGCTTTCGGGTGGACTCCGCTTGGCAGTTACCGACGACAACAAGCAGCATGCCAACACAGTATGCGAAAACGTTTATATTAGTGGGGTGCGCGTTCTGTCTATCCCCTCCGGCCACCCGTACACGCAGGCTATCCGCCCTGCCGGCGTGGAGTTTTTGCCGGACCCGGACATCGGCGGCAACTGGTGGCCGCACCCCGCCTTCGAGGCGGAGTTTTGGCGCGACCCGCCCGCCGTGGACCTGGTGCACATCCACTTCGGCTTCGAGCACCGCACGCCCGCGCAGATCGCCGAGCTGTGCCGCGCGCTGCCGGTGCCGCTGGTGCTCACGGTCCACGACCTGGACAACCCGCACCTTGAGGACCAGACCGAGCATCACGAGCGATTGCAATTGCTTATCGACGAAGCATCCGCCCTGATCACCCTCACCGACCAAGCCGCCGAGATTCTCGCCCGCGACTTCGGCGCGGGCGACGTGCGGGTGGTGCCGCACCCGCGGATCGTTCAGGAGCCGGTGGCGGTGGAGCCGGGCGATCGCGCGGCGGTGTTTTTGAAGTCGGTGCGCTCTAACGTGGTTTCGGACGCGCAGTTCTACCGCGATATCGCGGCGCGGGTGCCGTTGGATGTGTATGTGCATGGGGGAGCGGAGCTTGCGTCGATAGGCACTGTGGTGCACGAGCCCATGACTGACGACGAGCTGCACGCAGCCGTCGGCCGTGCCGGGGTGTGCATTTTGCCGTACACGCGCGGGACGCACTCGGGGTGGCTGGAAATGTGCCGCGACCTGGGCGTGCCAGTGGCGGTGCCGGACTGCGGCTGCTATGCCGGGCAAGCAGACACCCCAGACGCGGTGGAGGTGTACCGCACCGGCGACGGGCGCGCGGCCGGTGAGGCGGCGGCGCGGCTGCTTGCGCGCGGACCGGTGCCGTATGCCGGCGACAGGGCGAAGCAGCTGGACGAGGTGCGCTGGGCGCACGAGGAGATCTACAGGAAAGTGGTGAGCGAGTGACCGTTGCCGCGAAACCCGCGCCGCGCGCCCCGCGCACCGGCAAGCTCCGCATCGCGCTGGTCGGGCCCGCGCGCTACCCGGTGCGTGAGCCGTACGCCGGCGGGCTGGAGGCGTTCTGCCACACCATGGTGGCCGCGCTGCGCGAGCTCGGTCACGACGTGGACTTCTTCGCCGCCGAAGGCTCCGACGGCAACGACAAAACACTCGAACTGCCCGGGGTGGACTGGGGCTCCCACGCCGCCGAGGCCACCGACACCACCTACCCGGAAGGCGGGCGCGAGCGGGAAAACGCCGCGTTTGTGCAGCTGCGCCGACTGCTGGTCGCCCGCGGCTACGACGTGGTGCACAACAACAGCCTCAACCCGTACATCTTCCCGTCGGCTGCGTCGCAGGAGCCACTGCCGATGCTGACCACGCTGCACACGCCGATGGTCGAGGAGATCCAGGCCGCCATCACCGCCGCCGGCCTGCGCGCCGGGCGTTTCGCCGCCGTCAGCCGCACCACCGCGCGCGACTGGCGCCTGCCCAGTGAGCCGGTGATCATCCCCAACGGCGTCAACGTGGACCTCTGGCGCCCGGGCAGCGGCGGCGGGACCGCGGTGTGGTTCGGCCGCCTCGTGCCGGAAAAGGGCGCGCATTTGGCTATCGACGCCTGCCGCACCGCCGGCATCCCCCTCGTCCTGGCAGGTCGCAACGGCGACCACCACTACTTCCGCGACGAAATCGAGCCGCGGCTCGGGCACGACGCGCAGTGGATCGGCGAGCTCTCCCACGCCGAGCTGCGGCGCCTGGTCGCCGGGTGCGGCGTCGCGGTGGTCAGCCCGCGGTGGGAGGAACCGTTCGGCCTCGTCGCGTTCGAGGCGATGGCGTGCGGAACCCCCGTTGCGGCGTTTCGCCGCGGCGGCATGGGCGAGCTGCTTCGCGACGCCCCCGCCGCCCTCGCCCCCGCCGACGACGTCGACGCGCTCGCCGCCGCGATCACCCAGGCGCGGGGGATTGAGAGGGACGTGGTGCGCCGTTGGGTCGTCGAGAGGCATTCGCTTTCCCAAACCGCGAAGCATTACACCGACATCTTCCGCCAGGTGGCGGCGTTTGGAAAGGTAGGACAATGATCGGGATCTACGCCCACCACCACGGCTCCGGGCACCTGCACCGCTGCCGCGCCATCCAGCGCGAACTGCGCGCGATGGGGCATGAGGCGCAGATTTTGTCCACGACGGGCGGGGACGTTGCGCTTCTCGACGACGCCAGCGCCGGCCCACGCGAACTGCGCAGCGGGCGTGCGATGACCGCCGGCGGCACGTTGCACTACGCGCCGTACGGGGCGCCGCAGATCGCATCAAGGTTCGCGCAGATCGCCGACTGGGTGGCCGAGAACCAGCCGGAGGCGTTTTACGTGGACGTGTCCAACGAGGTCGCCGCGTTCGTGCGGCTGATGGGTATCCCGGTGGTGGTGCACGCGATGCCCGGCTACCGCGGCGACGCCCCGCACCAGCTCGCCTATTCGCAGGCCGACGCGATCGTCGCGGCGTGGCCGGACTGGGTCGAGGTGCCCGATCACCTGCGCGCGCACGCCGACCGTCTGCACGCTGTCGGCGGGATCTCGCGGCTGACCCCGCGCGAGGGTGTCGAGCGCGACCCGAACCACGTGGTGGTGATGGCGGGCCTGGGCGGTTCGACGTGGTCGCCTGCCGACTGGGAAGCGGTGCAGGCCGCCTGCCCCGAGTACCGTTTCACGTTTTTGGGCGGCGACAACCACGTCGACGACCCGACGGAGCTGCTGCAGTCCGCGGGCATCGCCGTCACCGCCGGCGGGCAGAACTCCGTGGCGGACCTCGCCGCCACTTACACCCCGGCGGTGATCCTGCCGCAGCCGCGCCCCTTCACCGAGCAAAAGGCGGGCGCGAAAGCGCTCGAAAGCTTGGCGACGGTACGAAACGCCTTCCCCGCCCCCGAAGAATGGCCCGAACTGCTGCGCCGCCGCGACACCGACTGGGCCCGCTGGCAGACAGACGGCGCGGCGCGCCGGGCCGCCGAAGTCATCGCTGGTGTGGCGGAGAACCCCGGCCAGCCCGCGACCTGCGTGATCACGCTCGCCGACGTCAACCGGCGCGACCACCTGACTCACCAGGTCAACCTCATGCCGATGGGCGTCGACCACGTCACCGTCGCACTGAATGATGTGGACGAGTTGGCCAAAGCGGTGCCGAAAAGCTGCGTGGTTCCAGGACCGCGCAACCTCGCCGCCGCCCGCAACCTGGGCGCGAAGGTGGCCATCGAACGCGGCGCCGAGGTGCTCGTGTTCCTGGACGCGGACTGCCTCGCATCCGACGCGCTGGTCCCGCGCTACGTCGCGGCGTTGCGTGAGCGCCCCTTTGCTGTCGCCGCCGGCCCGGTGACCTACATGGACGAGGGCCAAATCCGCGTCACCGACCCCGACCCGCACCCCGCCCGCCCCAACCCGGCCGACGGCGAGCTCGTCGACGCCGACAACTACAACCTGTTCTGGTCCCTCTCCTTCGCCCTGACCGCGAAGACGTGGGCGCGCATCGAGCGCGACTTCGGCGGCTTCGACGCCGGCTACCAGGGTTACGGCGGGGAAGACACCGACTTCGCCCGCGAGCTCGAGCGCCACCGCATCCCGCTGATCTGGGTCGGCGGGGCGCACGCCTACCACCAGTGGCACGCCGTGTCCTCGCCGCCGTGGGAGCACATCGAGGACATCGTCGCCAACGCCAACCGGTTCCACGACAAATGGGGGACCTTCCCCATGGAAGGTTGGTTGGAGGCGTTCGAGGCCGAAGGTGCCGTCGAGAAGCAAGATGCCCCGAAGCGCTATATCCTGCGGAAGTATGAACTTCACCATCCACGAAGGAAGCACTGACTGCCCAGTGATCGTGCACGTGCCGCACGCGTCGCGCGAGATCCCGGCCGAGGTTGCTGCCGATTTCATCGCCACCGACGACCAGATTGCGCGCGAGCTCGACCGCGTCACCGACGACCACACCGACACCCTCGCCGCGGCCGCCGCCGAGCAATCCGGCTGCGCGCCGTGGATGATCGTGAACAACCTCTCCCGCCTAGTCGCCGACCCGGGGCGGTTTTCCAACGAACGCGAATCCATGGACTCGACCGGGCGCGGCGCCATCTTCCTCAAGCTTGGCGACGGCAACCCGCTGCGGCCGCTGAACATGGACGTCGCCGACCTGAAGGCCGAGTACTACTTCCCGTACGCCGACGCGGTGTCCAAGCTGGTCTCCGGCCGCATCCAGGACTGCGGCTGCGCCGTGATCGTGGACGTGCACTCCTACAACAACCAACCCGACGAGTACCGCATCCACCCCGGCAAACTCCTGCCGGATGTGTGCATCGGCACCCACTCCGTGCACACGCCAGCCGTGCTTGCCGACGAAGCCGACCGCACCTTCACCGCAGCTGGCTTCAACGTGGAGCGCAACACCCCCTTCGCCGGGGCGTACGTGCCGGTGGACTACGACAAGAACACCGCCGTGCTGGCCGTCATGTTCGAGGTGCGCAAGGACCTGCTCGAATCCGACGAGTCGCGGGTGCGCGTCGAGGCCGCGCTGGCCGAGGTGATCCGTAAAGCCGTGGAGATTTCGCGCACCGACATGGGCCGCCCGCTGTAGACGTCGTTAAGCAAACATGCCTTCGCCGATGTAGCCCTCGTCTCCCACGCCCGGCACGATGAGGTAGGTGCCGGTGTTGGTGGTTTTCAGGTACTCGGTGAACATCTCGTCGCGCGACATCGACTTGTGCACGCGCGCGAAACGCTCCGGCGTCTGCGTGAACGCGATGAAGAACAGACCCGCGTTCATGCGGCCCTGCTCGTTCGTGCCGTCGACGTAGTTGAAGGGGCGGCGCAGCATGCGGATGCCGTCGTTTTGCGCCGGGTGCACGTTGAACAGGTGGGACGCGCGGTCGATCTTCGGGTTGCCGCGCTCGTTGACCGCATCGAAATCGGGCTCGGTGAACTCGTCGCCGCCGGACAGCGGCGCGCCGACCGGCTTGTCGCGGCCGGTCACGCGCTCCTGCTCGCGCAGCTGCAGCGTGTCCCACACCTCGATGTTCATGGCGATGCGGCGCACCGTCATGTACGTCCCGCCCGCGGCCCACGGCTGCGAGCTGTCGGCGGGAATCCACACGTGCTTCGCCAACTCCGCGTCCTCGTCGGCGCGGATGTTGGCGGTGCCGTCCTTCTGGCCGAACAGGTTGCGCGGTGTCGGCTGCTCCGTCCCGGTTGCGCCCGCGCGCCCGAAGCCGAGCTGGGTCCAGCGCAGTGTCGCGGTGGGCACGGCGAGGCGGGTGAGGTTGCGAATCGCGTGGCTTGCCACCTGCGGGTCGTTCGCGCACGCCTGGATGCAGATGTCGCCCTCGGAGAACTCGGGGCGTAAAAAGTCGTTGGTCATCGTGGGCATCTCGGTGAACTCGGCGGGGAGTTTGCCGGCGGTGCCCAGCTGTTCGCGGAAGAAGGAGCGGCCGAAGCCGAAGGTCAGCGTGAGCCCGGAGGGGCCGTGGTCGACCGCCTCGCCCGAGTCGTCCGGCGGGAAGCTATCGCCGGTGCCGAACGCGCCCTTGGCCGAGACGTCGCCGCCGAGCGTGAGCCGGCGCGCCGCCGCGGTCCAGCGCTCGAGCAGGTCGATCACGTCCTCCCGATCCGCCTTCTCCGAAATGTCGAACGCCGCGAAGTGCAGGTTGTTCTGCATGGGCGTGATAATCCCGGCTTGGTGCTCGCCGGCAAAGTCCACGATGAGCTCTTCGCTTGACGACGAACCCCCGGCCCCACCCGCCGCATCATTGTTCTTCGCCCCGTCCTCGTTCGCGCACCCGGCGAGGGCGGCCGCGCTGGCCGCGCCCAGGGTGCCCAGGCCGCCGAGGGTGAGAAGCTGTCGCCGGCTGACCATTAGCCCAGCCCCAGTACGGTGCCGGTGAGCTGGGACAGCGGCTCGCGCAGCGCGTCGAGCGCCCGGGTCAGCTCCGCCTGCGCGGCCGCGTCGACGGTGTCGTAGGAGACGAACCCGGTCTCCAGCGAGCCGTACTCCTTGAGCATCTCCTCGACGTCGTCGTAGCGGTCGTTGATATCTTGGACCAGCTTGGCGCCGTTTTCCCCGCGGTCCGCGGCGATGGGGGCGACCAGGTCGAACGCGATGCGTGAGCCCTGGATGTTCGCCGCGAAGTCGTAGAGGTCGGTGTGGCTCCACCAGTCTTCCTCGCCGGTGACCTTGGTGGTGGCCACCTCCTCCAGAAGCGAGATCGCGCCGTTGGACACCGAGTCGATGGTCAGCTGTTGGTCCTCGGCGAAGTTTGGGTCGTTAACCGTGTCAAGCAGCTGGTTGACGTCGGCGACGAACAGCTCCGCGACCTGTGTGCGCTGGGCCGGGGTGGAGGGTTCCCAGTCCTGCCAGGCGTCGGCGCCGTCGGCATTCTTGGCGTCCTTTTCTGGCACCCACAGATCCTTTTCCATGCGGTGGAAGCCGCGCCACTGGTCGAAGGCGGGGTCTTCCGCCTTCAGCTCATCGGCTTCTGCGATGTAGTCCACCTCGCGGTAGTCAATCTTCGGGTCGAGGATGCCCAGCGCCTCCGCGATCGGCTCGATGCGCTCGTAGTGCACGCGCGTGGTGGGGTAGAGCTCGCGCGCCTTCTCGTCGTCGCCGGAGGCGTAGGCGGCGGCGAACTCCTCGGCGAGGGGGACGAACTCGGCCACTTCGTTCTTAGCAAAGTTGACGTAGGAGGCGACGGCGTCGTCGAAACGCTGCTGGTCCGACTCGTCGACGGCCACGGCCTCGCCGGTAACCGTGAACGCGCTTTGGCCGACGTTCGGCCCGCGCAGGCCCGGCTTGCAGGCGGTGAAGTAGTCGCCCGGCATGAGCGAGACCGTCAGGTCGGCCGTTTCGCCGGGGGCGATGTTCTCGCGCTCGGCGATGACGCGCAGGCCGTCGTTGGCGAGCAGGTAAAACTCCGTCACCTGGTTGCCGGTGTTGTTGATCTTGAACGTGCGCGCGCCGGATTCGGTGCTGTCGGTGCTCACGGCGCAGGTGTCGGCGTCGGAGGTGACCTCGATGCTGTCGGCGTTGGCGGCGTTTTCCACGCACGACGTGAGCGTCAGTGCCAGCGGCAGCGCGGCCACGGCGGCGAGGGTTCGGTGGTGTGACATTAGACTTCCTTTCCTACGAGAGCAGGGTGCGTATCGACGACCTCCGGCCGCCCCACCCCCTGATCCCGGCGAACGTGGTTGACAAAAATTGGGACAATGACCGCGATGTAGATGGCCCAGCCGATGACCTGCAGCCAACTCATCTTCGGCTCGAACCCGGTGAGCGCGTTGACCAAGGTGGCGATCGGCCCCGTGGGGTCGATGGCGTGCTCGAAATCGAATGCCCAACCGAAGGGGAACGACGCCATCCAGAACGGGTACGTCGCAAACCCCACGAGCACCTCCCCGGTGCGCGGGTGTGTCGGGGCGATCGGCGCGCCGGAGAACGGCCCCGGCAAGAACTGCGCCTCTTGAAGGTCGTGGATGGCGTAGGCGAGGATGCCCGCGGCCACGACGATGAGCAACGCCGAGGACACTTGCATGAACGTGCGCATGTTCATCTGCAGCGCACCCTTGTAGATGGCGTAGCCCATCACCAGCGCCACGCCGATACCGAGGAACGCCCCGATGACCGCCGCCGGCTGCACCACCCACCCCCACATGAGCAGCGTCAGCTCGAGACCCTCGCGCGCGACGGTGATGAACGCGAGCCAGAACATCGCCCTCGCGCCGGCTGCGACGGCGTCGCCCGTCTTGGCGTCGAGGACTTTGCGCACCATGCCGTCTTTGTTGGATATGGACAGCACCATGCCGGTGATCATGGCCACCGCAACCAGCGACAGTGTGCCGCCGATGGCCTCCTGGGCGCGGAAGCTTAAGCCGTAGCGGCCGAAGGTGAACAGGGCGCCGAGGACGACGCAGATGACCACCGCGAGCCCGACACCCCACCAGAGGCTGCGCCGGGCCCCGGCGGCATCGCGCCGGTCCAGGCCGGCGAGCAGGATGCCGACGATCAGCGAGGCCTCGAGGCCTTCACGCAGGCCGACCAGGAATGCGGCGAGGAACATAGACTTACGCTAAACCGCCGCGCGTGATTCAGGCAAGTCTTACCTAACTTAGGCTAGGCTGGCTACCCCGAAAAGGTGTGCCAGCCTAGCGGCGCGTCACCTTGCCCGTGGCCTGCGCCACCGGCGTGACCACAGAGGGTCGGGCCGCCCACCAGCCGGCGGCCGTCACCGCGACGGCGAGAAGGAAGAGGATGAGGCCGAGCCATCCGGAGGCGTCGTCACGCGCGGCAAACATGGCGTTGAGGTTGCCGCGCAACCCGGTTGCGGCGACCAAGAATACGTGCACGGCGACGAAGATGAGGAAGTAAACCATGGTGGGGAAGTGCACCGCCCGCGCCCACGACACCGGGACGGCCTTCCAGGAGGCGGGCCACATTCCGCTCATGCGGAAACCGGACGCGATGGCCAGCGGCGCCGCCACAAACACGGTGACAAAGTACGACAGCTCCTGCAGGGCGTTGTAGTACACCCACCCGTTCTCATCTGGCCAGTCCAGCGAGAGGTACTGCAACCCCGCGGACACCGCGTTGGGGAACACGTCCCAGCTGGTGGGCACGATGCGCATCCACTGCCCGGTGGCGAACAGCAGCACGAAGAACACGACGCCGAGCACGACCCAGGCGACGTCCAGCACCTGGTGCAGCCACAGTGTCACGGAGATCTTCTTGCCGCCCTTCTTGGGCTGCCAGTAGGCGTCGGGGCGTTTTTCGCGGCGAACGTCAAGGCCCGTTTTCACAATGAGGGCCATGAGGAACATGTTGAAGAAGTGGGCCCAGTTCAGCCACGCAGGGAAGCCCACGGGGGCATTATCCGGCAGCGGCTGGATGCCGTCGTAGCGCTCGATGAAACCGGCGCCGGTCTCGGTGCCGACAAACCAGCGAGCGCCGAAGACCGCCGCGGCGAGCAGCAGTAGCGCACCGATCGCCCATGGGAGCCATTGCCTTGCGACGCCCTCCGGTTTCCCCGCCGTCGCCGACGCGGGTGCCGGCTGCTGGGCCGGTTTCGGAACCGGTTTCGGGGCTGGCTCGGGGGCCGTCTTGGCGACAGCGTCGTCCACCACCGTCGCCGCCACAGGCGCAGCGGGTTCTGTTTCGGTTTCCGGATGCGGTTCGGGCTCAGCTTCCGGTGCCGGGGCGGCGACGCGCACGGTCCCGGCGGGCGGCCACGGGTCGCCGCCCTCGACGCGGGGCAGGCCGCGGCGCAGCGGCACCTCGACCGTGTGCGCCGACTCCGCGTCGTCAACGGCGGCGGGTTCTGCGGCGGCACCGGCGGGCACGGCAACCTTCACGGTGCCTGCGGGCGGCCAAGGCTCGCCGCCCGGCACGCGCGGCAGGCCGCGGCGCAGCGGCACCTCGACGGTGTCGTCGGAGACCGGCGCCGGCGCGGCCTCAACCTGCGCCGCCTCAACCGGCGCGTCGGCAACGTCGACGGTGCCGGCCGGCGGCCACGGCTCGCCGCCTGGAACGCGCGGCAGTCCTCGGCGGAGTTCTACCTGCATTACTTGCGCGCCTCAATCTCGGAGATGATGTCCGGCACCAGGTCGAACAGGTCGCCGATGATGCCGAAGTCGGCGATGTCGAAGATCGGGGCGTCCTCGTCGGAGTTGATCGCCACGATGGTGTCGGCGGTCTGCATACCCACCAGGTGCTGCACGGCGCCGGAGATGCCGACGCCGATGTAGAGCTTCGGACTGACCATCACGCCGGTCTGGCCGATCTGCGCCTCGTACGGCACCTGGCCTTCGTCGACGGCGGAGCGGGTGGCGCCGATGGCGGCACCCAACGCGTCGGCAAGTCCGCCGACGAGGTCTTCGAACATGTCCTCGTCGCCCAAGGACACGCCGCCTGCGACCACCTTGTCGGCGGTGAGCAGGTCGGGGCGGTCGGAGGTGCGCTCCACAGGAGTCACGGAGAGCACTTCTGCCTCTCGACGTCCCGACGGCGCCACCTCCAACTCGCGCACCTCAGGCGTGGCCGCCTCGGTACGCGTTTCCACCGCACCCTTGCGCAGAGTAATCACCGGCGCGGAGTGCGTCGCAGCGGCAGAAGCGGTGTAGACCCCGCCGAAGTTCTGGTGCTCGGTGACGATGCCCTGGTCGTCGCGGCTCACAGACACCGCGTCGGTGAGCAGCGCCTTGCCTGTGCGTGCGGCGAACCGGCCGGCGGCTTCGCGCCCGCGCACGGTGTGGGCGAACAGGACGGCGGCAGGGAAGAGGTCGTCGAACGCGGCGGCAGCTGCGTCGATAAGCGGGGCGTTGGACACCAGCACCACCGCGGCGCCGAGCGCACCCAGCTCCTCTGCGTGCGCGGTGTCCTGCGCCAGCACCACCGGGGTGCCGATGGCGGACGCGGCGCCGATGAGCTCGGCCGCAACGGGGCTGACCGAGCCGTCGAAGGAGCGGTCCGGGACAACAAGAATCTGGGTCATGGCTGCTCCTTAAATGAGGTTCTTGGATTCGAGGAAGTCCACCAGGCGGGCCGCGGCGGTGGAGCTCGCGTCGATGATCTCGCCGCGCTCGCGCTCCGGGCGGCGCTCGATGCTGGTCATGATGGCGCGCGGGTGCGTGAAGTCCGCCGGGTCCACGCCGAGCTCGGCGAGGGTGACGGTGCGCAGTTCCTTCTTCTTCGCGGCCATCAGACCCTTAAAGTTGGGGTAGCGCGGGTCCGCGAATTCGTCGGCGACGGACACCACGGCCGGCAGCTGCGCTTCGAGCTGGGCGGTGGCGGCGTCGGAGGCCTGGGTGGCGCGCACGGTCTCGCCCTCGAGCGTGAGCTCGGTGAGGTTGGTCAGCACCGGCCAGTCCAACAGCTCGGCCATGAAGGGGGCGATGACACCGGTGCCGCCGTCGGACGATTCGGCGCCCGCGATGACGAGGTCGTAGCCCTGCTTCTCGACGAGCTTCGCCAACACCTCACCAGTCAACGTCGCATCCGCGCCAGTGAGCGCGTCGTCCGAGACGATGTAGGCCTCGCTCGCGCCCATGGCGATGCCGCGGCGCACCGAATCAGCGGAGGATTCCGGGCCGGCGCTTAAGATCTCGACCTCGACGTTTTCGCCCGCCTCGGCGATGCGCAGCGCGGCCTCGACGGCGCGCTCGCTGACCTCGTCGGCGACGACGTCGCCGGAGCGGTCCGTCAAACCCGTCTCCAGGTTCATTTCGCGGTCACTGTACGTGTCCGGCACTTCTTTCAGCAGCACAGCAATGCGCACGGCCACTCCTTGCTCTTGAGCTTTCTGGGGTTCGCGATCGCTGTGCAGTGTAACGCACGGCTAAAAGTCGAATCCCCCGAAGTCGAAGCCGCCGCCGTCGCCGAACCCGCCGAAGCCCCCGAAGTCGCCGCCGGCATCGCCCATGTCACCCATGTCGCCGGCGCCGTCCATGCCTTCCATACCGGCGCCGTCCATGCCGTCGCCAAGCCCGCCGGCCTCAAACGCCTCCGCCGAGGCCACACCGGCCATCCCGGCGAACATGGTGGAGTAGAACATCATGGAGCTTGCGGCCCACACGCCGGTCATCATCGCCGGGCCCCACCACGCGGTGGAGTACCAGCCGGCCGGCACCGGGCGGCCCGCGACGGCGCCGCCGGGGTAGTAGTGCGGCGTCTGGGCGGTCGCGTGCGGCGACGCCATGACCTGCGTGCCGTCCTCCTGAGTGACGGTGCGCTGCTCGGTCACGCGCCCTGCCTGGCGCTGGCCCTCCAGCTCCGGCAGCTGCGGGCCGGCGGGCAGCCCCATGATCTCGCGGGCGGCGTTGACGTAGTGCAGGCCCTCCAGTGCGGATTCGCGGGCCAGCATCGCCTGCTTGACGGAACGTGCATCGCTAAGCCCTGCGGATGCCGCGTTGAAGCGCTCGGAGGCATCCGCCATCGCCTGCTGTGAAGCGGTGTCGTTGCCGGAGAGGTTCAGCACCTGCGAGCCCAAACGGTCGGTCCACCGTTTGGCGTCGGCGTACGCGTCGTCGAAAGACAGCTGCTGCTGCCTTGCCACCTGGCGCCGCGACTGGGGCATCTGCCGCTGCCCGCTCATGCTCGGCAACATCACCAACGCGCCGACCATCAAGAAAATGAGCAACAGGGTGAACATGACTCCTCCTAAAATTTCGTTCGTGTTTGGTTCAACGCATACGCCTGCGCTAAAGTTCCGCACAGCGCTGCAGATTTCGGCGCTTGGGAATGTCGTATAGTGGCTAATACCTCAGCCTTCCAAGCTGAAGACGCGGGTTCGATTCCCGTCATTCCCTCCACACATGACACCGGTTCCGGTTGCGGGGCCGGTGTTTTTGTGCCCTCAATGCGGACGGTGATTGAAGCACCGCTACAATGACTGTCCTGAACTACACACGTTCAACGAATGTGGTTCATACCGTGCGGTTTTACCGCAACGGGGCGTGGCGCAGCTTGGTAGCGCACCTGCTTTGGGAGCAGGGGGTCGCAGGTTCAAATCCTGTCGCCCCGACCAAGGCGGGCCCGTGTTTCGCGGGCCCGCCGCATATAAACATCTGACAAACGTTGTTTCGATCTAGTACAGGAGAAATCCGTGAAGACTTCCGTCGACAAGCTCAGCGACACCCGCGTGAAGCTCAACGTCAGCGTGCCGTTCGACGAGCTGGGCAAGGAAATTGACCAGGCCTACAAGGCCATCGCCCAGCAGGTCAACATCCCGGGCTTCCGTCGTGGCAAGGCTCCGCGCCAGCTCATCGACGCTCGCTTCGGCCGCGGCCCGATCCTGGAGCAGGTCGTCAACGACATGCTGCCGACCCGCTACGAGCAGGCACTTGCGGAAAACGAGATTAACCCGCTGGGCCAGCCGGAGATCGAGGTCACCAAGATCGAGGACAATGACGTCGTCGAGTTCACCGCCGAGGTCGACGTGCGCCCGGAGATCGAGGTGCCGGACTTCTCCAAGATTTCCGTGAAGGTCCCGGAGCTAAAGCTTGACGACGAAGCAGTCGACGCCGAGCTGGACACCCTCCGCGAGCGCTTTGGTGAGCTGAAGGACACCAAGCGCAAGCTGAAGACCGACGACTACGCCATCATCGACCTCGAGGCCACCGTCGACGGCGAAAAGATCGACGAAGCTTCCGCCGAGGGCCTGACCTACCGCGTCGGCGCCGACGACCTGATGAAGGGCCTGGACACCGCGCTGCGCGGTCTGAAAACCGGCGAGGACGCAGAGTTTGAGTCCGAGATCAAGTACGGCGAGCACAAGGGCGAGAAGGCGACCGTGAAGGTCCACGTCCAGCAGACCAAGGAGCGCAAGCTTCCGGAGCTTGACGACGACTTCGTGCAGATGGCGTCCGAGTTCGACACCGTCGAGGAGCTGCGCAACTCCACCCGCGAGCAGGTTGAGGAGAACGCCAAGGCCAAGCAGGCCGCGGACATCCGCGACGAGGTGCTCAAGGTCGCCCTGGCAGAGTCCACGTTTGCCCTGCCGGAGTCCGTGGTGGACGAGCAGGTGCACAACCAGCTCCACCAGCTGCTGGGCCAGATGGCGCACGACGAGAACGCGTTCGCCCAGCTGCTCGAGGCGCAGGGCACGACCCGCGAGGAGTTTGACAAGCAGTCCCGCGAGCAGGCCGAAGAGTCCGTGCGCACCCAGCTGTTCCTCGACGCTGTGGCAGAGCAGGAGCAGCCGGAGGTCTCCCAGCAGGAGCTGACCGACCACATCCTGTTCACCGCGCAGTCCTACGGCATGGACCCGAACCAGTTCGTGGCCCAGCTGCAGCAGTCCGGCCAGATTGCCAACCTGTTCTCCGACGTGCGCCGCGGCAAGGCCCTGGCCATCGCCATCTCCCGCACCCAGGTCGAGGACGAGGCCGGCAACAAGGTCGACCCGAACGAGTATTTCGGCGAGATCGAAGAGGACGAGGCTGAGACCACCGAGGCCGAGACCACCGAGGCCGAGGAGAACTAAAACTCCACTCATGAGCGGCCGGGGCGTGTTTGCCCCGGCCGCTTTTTCGTGCCCGTTGCAGGATCGTTCACTGCCTCGGAATCGCGCGATGAATTAGTTCCCACTTGGACGGATGGATAGTTCACTATCCCCAGGTCGCCGGACACTCCGATGCAGGATCGTTCATCGTCTAGTGAACTATCTTGCGGTCCACCCCAAACCGCCCCAACCCCACAACCCATCACGATCTAACACCCAAACCGTTCACAACCACTTGACACAAAGCGAATCTGTCAGGCGGGCCTCAAACGCCCAGGTCGGCGCAAACGGCTGCCGTGATTTGTCAGGAACCGGCCACCCCACGCCGGCCCCGAATCCACCTCGAACCCGCCCAAACCTCCGACCCGTACGCCGGTAGCGAACAGGCTCGGAGTTACAGAATCACCCGAGTAGGGTAGTGGCGTTACCGGATGAACTAGCAAAGGAGCGTCTGTTATGACTTCCCCGACCCAAGGCATGAACCTGGGAGACTCCGTTTATGAGCGTCTCCTCCGGGAGCGCATTATTTTCCTGGGCCAGCAGGTGGACGACGAGATCGCCAATAAGCTCTGCGCCCAGATTCTGCTGTTGTCGGCGGAGGATCCGACGCGCGACATCAACCTCTACATCAACTCGCCGGGCGGCTCCGTCACCGCCGGTATGGCGATTTACGACACGATGAAGTACTCCCCGTGCGACATCGCCACCTACGGCATGGGCCTGGCGGCGTCGATGGGCCAGTTCCTGCTCTCGGGCGGCACGAAGGGCAAGCGTTACGCCCTGCCGCACGCGCGCATTATGATGCACCAGCCGTCCGCAGGCGTCGGCGGCACGGCAGCCGACATCGCTATTCAGGCGGAGCAGTTCGCGGAGACGAAGCGCGAGATGGCGCAGCTCATCGCGGAGCACACCGGCCAGACCTTCGAGCAGATCACGAAGGATTCAGACCGCGACCGCTGGTTCAACGCTATGCAGGCGAAGGAGTACGGCATCGTGGACCACGTCATTGAGAATGCGGCCCAGGCCGGCGAGCACTCCATCGGCGAGAACTAAGGCACACGAGGAACTAAGGAGACACCCACTATGACTTTCCAGATGCCCAACTCCCGCTACGTGCTGCCGCAGTTCCTGGAGGAAACGAGCTTCGGCACGAAGCAGATCGACCCGTACGGCAAGCTGTTCGAGGAGCGCATTGTCTTCCTGGGCACCCAGGTGGATGACACGTCGGCGAACGACATCATGGCGCAGCTTCTAGTGCTGGAGTCCCAGGACCCGGACCGCGACATCACCATGTACATCAACTCCCCGGGCGGTTCCTTTACCGCGCTGATGGCTATCTACGACACGATGCAGTACGTCCGCCCGGACGTGCAGACTGTCTGCCTCGGTCAGGCTGCGTCGGCAGCCGCGGTGATCCTCGCCGCGGGTGCGCCGGGCAAGCGCGCCGCGCTGCCGAACTCGCGCGTGCTGATCCACCAGCCGGCGACCCAGGGCACCCAAGGTCAGGTGTCTGACCTGGAGATTCAGGCCGCGGAGATCGAGCGCATGCGCCGCCTCATGGAGGACACGCTCGCGCACCACACGGGCCGCACGTCGGAGCAGGTCCGCATTGACACGGACCGCGACAAGATCCTCACCGCCTCCGAGGCTGTGGATTACGGGATCATCGACCAGGTCTTCGATTACCGCAAGCTCAACGGCTAAGAGCCCACAAAAAATGCGCCCGGTTCACTTCCGGGCGCATTTTGCTTTGCGACGAAACCTCCGGCTACTC
Source organism: Corynebacterium sp. ACRQP (assembly GCF_022345915.1). Taxonomy (NCBI): domain Bacteria; kingdom Bacillati; phylum Actinomycetota; class Actinomycetes; order Mycobacteriales; family Corynebacteriaceae; genus Corynebacterium; species Corynebacterium sp. ACRQP. Next base: position 30,488 of record NZ_JAKRMZ010000003.1, read on the forward strand.
CTCAGCCTCCCCGGACGCCGGATCGCAGAATGCCACGGCGTTGCGGATGGCCTCCGGCGCGGTTTCGAAGTCCTCGCGAGCCCAGCAGATGCCGCCCTCGTCCGTGGTGACTGGGTCGACGGAGACCCAGCCCTGACCCTTGGCGGCCCAGTAGTAGTCCTGGCCGTCGGAGGTGACGGTGCGGGCCCATTCGCGGTCGCAGAAGGTGCTGTACTCCTGGTTGCCGGAAGACGCGCCCTGGGTCGGCCAGGCGCAGGTGGCGCCGGGGCGGTCGTCCACGATGGTCTCGCGCACCGGCTCCGGCTCGCGCGCTGCGTTGTCGGAGCCTGAGTTGCTGGAGCTGCGGGACTCCGAGCGCTTCGAGCTTGACTTTGTGGAAGTGCGCGTGGACGACTTGGACGACGAGCTCGACGAGGACTTCGTCGTGGTGGACGAGGAGGTGGTGGTCTCCTCTTCATCGTCGGCCTCAGTGGTCGTCGGGGTCGGGGTGGCGGTGGTGCTGGTCTGCGGGAAGTCCAGCATGGGTTCCGCCAGGGGCTCTACGTCCGCGCCGGAGTCCGAGCAACCGGCCAGCAGCGACGCGGCGAGGGCGGCTGCGGCGAAGGCAGAAAGTGTGCGGCTGCGATTCACGGATCGGTTCCTTTCGGGGCGCGGTGCTTTAACGTGTACAGGCTAGCGGATTAGTTTCCGAGGAACCGCGTTAGTGCGGAGTTGAATTCTTCCGGGTTCTCAATGGCTACTTGGTGGGCAGCCGGGTCCACCACCACTGACTGGGACGGGCCCGCCACACCCGCGGCGATCTCGGCCAGCTTTTCCGGCGGGCAGGTCGGGTCGGAGGCACCCGCGATGGTGAGCACCGGGCAGGTGATCTGGCCCAGCTCGTCGGCGAAATCCCAGGTGGCAAGCGCGGCGCCGTTGTGGGCGTAGCCCTCGTCGTCGACGGAGTCGATCATGTCTGCCACGCGCTGCACCACCTCCGGGTGCTCCGCGCGGAAAGATTCTGTGAACCAGTTGCCCATCAGTGTGGGGGTCAGGCCGGAGGTGCCGTCGTGAAGCGCGGTGTTTATCTTTTGCTCCCATGCCTCCTCACCGCCGAGGAAGGTGGCGGTGGCGGCGAAGACGGCCTTGTCCACGCGGCCGCTGTTCGCGGCGAGCCACTGCGCGATCGCGCCGCCGAGGGAGACGCCGACGACGCTGAAGCGATCCACGCCGAGCTCGTCGAGTGCGGCGAGGACGTCGCGGCCGAGCGTGCCCACCTCCGTTGGGCGCTCGGCGGGCACGCCAGAGCCGCCGTGGCCGCGGTGGTCGACGGTGATCACGCGGTAGCCGGACAGCGCCGGGATCACCTCGGACCACGCGTCAGAGGTGGTGGCGATGGAGCTGAGCAGCACCACCGCTTCGCCGTTGGGGGTGCCGAATTCTTGCGTGTGAAGAAACGTCATGGGCCCCATTTTCGCACGCGCGCGACAGTTGTGTCGGCGCGGCGGGTACGGTTTGACGCAAGCATTACACTCGGTGGGGATTGACCGAAGACGGGAGTAGATAGGCGCATATGGCAACTACGCACGACAGCGCGAACCTGCTCAAGTGCTCTTTCTGTGGGAAGAGCCAGCAGCAGGTGCGCAAGCTCATCGCCGGCGGCGGCGTCTACATCTGCGACGAGTGCATCGAGCTGTGCAACGAGATCATCGAGGAAGAGCTCGCCGGTGCGCAGAACACGAAGGACGCGGACGACCCGGACCGCCTGCCGCGCCCGAGCGAGATCACGGCGTTTTTGGACGAGTACGTCATCGGACAGGACACCGCGAAGAAGACCCTGGCTGTGGCGGTGTACAACCACTACAAGCGCATCAAGGCCGAGACGTCCAACGTGTCCAGCCGCAAGCGCGACGAGGACGTGGAGATCGCCAAGTCCAACATCCTCCTGCTCGGCCCCACCGGCTCCGGCAAGACCTACCTGGCGCAGACGCTGGCGCGCATGCTGAACGTGCCGTTCGCCATCGCGGACGCCACCAGCCTCACCGAGGCCGGCTACGTGGGCGAGGACGTGGAGAACATCCTGCTGAAGCTGCTTCAGGCGGCGGATTTCGACGTCAACCGCGCGCAGCAGGGCATCATCTACGTCGATGAGGTGGACAAGATTTCGCGCAAGTCCGAGAACCCGTCGATCACCCGCGACGTCTCCGGCGAGGGCGTGCAGCAGGCCCTGTTGAAGATCTTGGAGGGCACCACCGCGTCGGTGCCGCCGCAGGGCGGGCGCAAGCACCCGAACCAGGAGTTCATCCAGGTGGACACCACGAACATCCTGTTCATCGTCGCCGGTGCGTTCGCCGGGCTGGACAAGGTGGTCGCGGAGCGCGTGGGCAAGAAGGGCATCGGCTTCGGCGCGGAGATCGACTCGAAGGAGCAGCGCGACGAGGCGGACCTGCTCGCCCAGGTGCAGCCGGGCGATTTGGTCAAGTTCGGCCTGATCCCCGAGTTCATCGGCCGCCTGCCCATCCTCGCGCACGTGAACGACCTGGACCGTGATTCGATGAAGCGCGTGCTTACGGAGCCGAAGAACTCGCTGGTCAAGCAGTACCAGCGCCTGTTCGCCATGGACGGCGCGGAGCTGACCGTCACCGACGGGGCGCTCGGCGTGATCGCCGATAAGGCGGCGGAGCGCAAGACCGGCGCCCGCGGCCTGCGCGCGATCATGGAGGAGCTGCTCGTGCCCATCATGTACGAGCTGCCGGACCGCGAGAACGTCGCCGAGGTCGTTGTCGACGAGGCCGTGGCGCTCGGCACGGAGGAGCCGAAGTACATCGAGGCCGAAGAAAAGCAGTCTGCTTAGCGACGGGCCGTTAGACGATCCAGCCTTCGTCGCCGTAGATATCGAATAGCTCGTCCGGTTCCGCGTCCTCGGCGGGTGCCGGGGCGGCCTCCAGGTAGGACTCGTAGCCGGAGTACGAGATGTTGGAGGTCAAAAACGCCAGCACGGCGTCGATGACCATGCGGCGCATGCCGTCGACGTTGCGGCGGCTTTCCGCATCCACGCCGAAGACGTGCTTGGCGGTGGCGGCGTTGCCGACACGGTAGAAGCACAGCGAAGAAATCAGGGCGAGCAGGTCAACTGCGGTGATGCCGGGGCGGAAGGCGCCGGCGTCCTGGCCGGCGAGGAGGAGCCGTTCGGCGTGCAGGCTCACCTCGCGCACGCCGGCGAGCATTGACGCGTCCTCCGCCTTAACTTCTGGGTCCAGGTTTTCGCGCAGCACCAGGCGCACGGCATCGGGGTTGTGCAAAAACGCGTGGTAGAGCGCGTCGACGAAGCGGCGCATGCCTTCCACCGGCACGGCGTGCGAGCGGTTGAGGATGTTCTCCGGCGGCGCCAGCTGCTCGAGCGCGAGGCGCAGCGCCGCGGTGTAGAGGCCGCGCTTGTCGCCGAAGTGGTAGTGGATCATGCGCTTGGTCATGCCGGTCTTCTTGGCCAGCGTTTCCACCTTCGCACCGGAGTACCCCTTGCGGGCGAACGCGACCAGCGCTGCTCGGACCACCGTGTCGGGGGAGGGCGCGCCGGAAGTCGCGTCGTCGACAACGTCGGTCACGTCCGTCCCCTTTCTGCTCGAAATACCCCTCAATCGTGCACTAGATGTCCGCTCTCGGACGTATAGCGCTGAAATTCTGCCCCGGCTGGGGGTAGGTTACTGTGAGGCAACACACAAACGTTTCGATCGAAGGAGCGAGACATATGACAAAGATTGTGGTCACCGGCGCCGCCGGCAACATCGCCTACTCCCTGCTGTGGCGCATCGCCGCCGGCGACGTGTTCGGCGACGAACCGGTGGACCTGACCCTGCTGGAGATCCCGGACGCAGTGCGCGCCGCCGAGGGCACCGCCATGGAGCTCGCCGATTCCGCCCTGCCGCTGGTCAACTCCATCGAGGTCACCGACGACGCCACGAAGGCCTTCGACGGTGCCGAGGCCGCCTTCCTGGTCGGCGCGAAGCCGCGCGGCAAGGGCGAGTCGCGGGCGGACATGCTCGCCGCCAACGGCAAGATCTTCATCGGCCAGGGCGAGGCCATCAATAACGGTGCGGCGGACAACGTCCGCGTGCTGGTGGTGGGCAACCCCGCCAACACCAACGCCTACATCGCCTCCAAGGCAGCGCCCGACGTGCCCAAGGACCGCTTCAACGCGCTGATGCGCCTGGACCACAACCGGGCGCAGTCGATGTTGGCGGACCGCATGGGGTGCCCGTCGAGAAGCATTGAGCGCCTCGTGGTGTGGGGAAACCACTCCGACACCCAGTTCCCGGACATCACCTACGCCACGGCGGACGGTAAGCCGGTGGAGGTGGACCACGAGTGGTACACCGGCGAGTTCATCCCGCGCGTGGCCAAGCGCGGCGCCGAGATCATCAACGTGCGCGGCAAGTCCTCGGCCGCGTCCGCGGCGTCGGCGGCCGTGGACCACATGCGCGATTGGGTCCAGGGCACCGGGGAGCGGTGGGCGACGGTGGCGTTGCCGTCGACAGGCGAATACGGCGTCGACGTTGGCCTCGTCTTCGGCTTCCCGGCCGTAAGCGACGGCAGCTGGCGTCTCGTCGAGGGGCTCGAGCTTTCCGACGACCAAAGGACCCGCATCGACGCCAACATCGAGGCCCTGCGGGAGGAAGCCGCCATCGCCGACAAGCTGTTTTAGGGCGCTGGTTAAGATAGGGCGCGTGACTCAGAACGATCTTGCGAATGACCTGCCCAAGTCGTGGGAACCCAGCGCCCACGAACGCGACCTGTACGAAGGTTGGGTAGACGCCGGTTACTTCACGGCGGACCCGGCCTCGGACAAGCCCGCGTACTCGATCGTGCTGCCGCCGCCGAACGTGACCGGCCAGCTGCACATGGGCCACGCCCTCGACCACACCCTGATGGATTCCCTGGTGCGCCGCAAGCGCATGCAGGGCTACGAGGTGCTGTGGCTGCCGGGCATGGACCACGCCGGCATCGCCACCCAAACCAAGGTGGAAGCCAAGCTCAAGGCAGAGGAAGGCAAGGACCGCTACGACTACGGGCGCGAGGAGTTCATCGAGCGCGTGTGGGAGTGGAAGGAGCAGTACGGCGGCACGATCACCACGCAGATGCGCGCCATCGGCGACTCGGTGGACTGGTCGCGGGAGCGCTTCACGCTTGACGACGGCCTGTCGCGCGCCGTGCAGACCATCTTCAAGCAGCTCTACGATCGCGGCCTGGTCTACCGCGACTACCGCCTGGTCAACTGGTCGCCGGTGCTGGAAACCGCCGTCTCCGACATCGAGGTGGTGTACAAGGACGTCGAGGGCGAGTTCGTCTCCATCCGCTACGGCTCGCTGAACGACGACGAGCCGCACCTGGTCGTGGCCACCACCCGTGTGGAAACAATGCTTGGCGACGTCGCGATCGCCGTCCACCCCGACGACGAGCGCTACGCCGACCTGATCGGCCAGGTGTTCCCGCACCCGCTGCGCGAGGACCTGCAAATTGAGGTCATCGCCGACGACTACGTGGACATGGAACTGGGCACGGGTGCCGTGAAGATCACCCCGGCGCACGACCCGAACGACTACGAGATGGGCCTGCGCCACAACCTGGACATGCCGATCATCATGGACGAGAAGGGCCGCATCGCCGATACCGGCACCCGCTTCGACGGCATGACGCGCGAGGACGCCCGCGTGGCCGTGCGCGAGGCGCTGGCGGAGCAGGGCCGCATTGTCAAGGAGGTGCGCCCGTACGTGCACTCCGTGGGCCACTCGGAGCGCTCCGGCGAGCCGATTGAGCCGCGGTTGTCCCTGCAGTGGTTTGTCAAGGTCGACGAGTTGGCGAAGATGTCCGGCGACGCGGTGCGCGAAGGCGACACCAAGATCCACCCGGAATCCATGGAGAAGCGCTACTTCGACTGGGTGGACAACATGCACGACTGGACGATCTCGCGCCAGCTGTGGTGGGGCCACCGCATCCCGATCTGGTACGGCCCGGAGGACGAAAATGGCAACCGCGACGTCGTCTGCGTCGGCCCAGACGAGGAGCCGCCGGCAGGCTACGAGCAGGACCCGGACGTGCTGGACACCTGGTTCTCGTCCGCCCTGTGGCCGTTTTCCACCATGGGCTGGCCGGAGAAGACCCCGGAGCTGGAGAAGTTCTTCCCCACCACGGTGCTGGTCACCGCGTACGACATCCTGTTCTTCTGGGTGGCGCGCATGATGATGTTCGGCACCTTCGCTGGCCAGGAAACCCCGGAGATCCTGGGGGAGGGCGTAGACGGCCGCCCGCAGATCCCATTCGAGCACCTGTACCTGCACGGCCTGGTGCGCGACGAAAAGGGCCGCAAGATGTCCAAGTCCCTGGGCAACGGCATCGACCCGATGGACTGGGTGGAGCAGTACGGCGCGGACGCGCTGCGCTTCGCCCTGGCCCGCGGTGCGAACCCTGGCGTGGACCTGCCGATCGGCGACGACCACGCCACCGCCGCCCGCAACTTCGCTACCAAGCTGTTCAACGCCACCAAGTTCGCGCTGATGAACGGCGCGCACGTCGGCGAGTTGCCGGCCCGCGAGACGCTCACGGACGCGGACCGCTGGATCCTGGACCGCGCTGAGGAAGTCCGCGCCAAGGTGGACGCCTACCTGGACGACTACCAGTTTGCCAAGGCCAACGAGCTGCTCTACCACTTCGCGTGGGACGAGTTGTGCGACTGGTACCTGGAGATCGCCAAGACCCAGATTCCACGGGACGGCGAGAGCGAGCAGGGGGAAACCACCAAGGTCGTGCTCGGCCGCGTCCTCGACGTCGTGCTGCGCCTTTTGCACCCCACCATGCCGTTTGTCACCGAGGTGCTGTGGAAGGCGCTCACCGGCGAGGAGACCGTCACCATCGCGCCGTGGCCGACCGCGGACGACACCAACAGCGGCGCCGAGACCGACACGAAGGCCCGCACCCGCGTCGAGGACGCGATCAAGCTCATCACCGAGCTGCGCCGCTTCCGCTCCGACCAGGGCGTCAAGCCCTCGCAGAAGGTGCCGGCGCGCGTGGACTTCGCGTCCGCGGACCTGGCGGAGCTCGAAGACGTGGTCCGCCAGATTGCCAGGGTGGAGGAGCCGGGGGAGGACTTTAGTGCGTCGGCAAGCATTGAAATGCGCCTGAGCCAAGCCAACCTCGACGTCGCGCTGGACACCTCCGGCACCGTGGATGTCGCCGCGGAGCGCAAGCGCCTGGAAAAGGAGCTCGCCGCGGCGCAGAAGGAGCTGGACACCACAGGCGGCAAGCTCGCCAACGAGCAGTTCCTGGCCAACGCGCCGGAGCAGGTCGTGGAAAAGATCAAGGTGCGCCAGCAGGTCGCGCAGGAAGAATTCGAGCGCGTCACCGCACGCCTGGAACAGCTGCCGGAGGCCTAAGTGGCAGACAACGATTTCGAGCTGCCCGAACTTCCGGAGCAGTACGACATCCAACAGACCGACGCCGGCCTCACACTCAACCTCGGCGCGCCGGGGGAGGGGCGCGAGGACGACGCGCTCGCCCCGCGCGGCGTGAGCGAGGAAGACCTCGTCGCGCTCGCGCAGGTGGAGCACGAGCTCACCGCCCGCTGGCCGGAGACGGACATCGACCCGTCGCTGGAGCGCATCGAGCTGCTCATGGACTTTCTCGGCGAGCCGCAGAAGTCCTTCAAGGTCATCCACGTCGCCGGCACCAACGGCAAAACGTCCACGGTGCGGATGGTGGAGTCGCTGCTGCGCTCGTTCGGCAATCGCGTGGGCCGCACGACCAGCCCGCACCTGCAGTCCGTCACCGAGCGCATCGGCATCGACGGCGAGCCGATCCACCCGGCGGATTTCGTGCGCATCTACCGCGAGATCGAGCCGTACATCCAGATGGTGGACGAGCGCACCGGCGTGCCCATGAGCTACTTCGAGGTCATGGTGGGCCTCGCGTTCGCCGCCTTTGCGGATGCGCCTGTCGACGTCGCCGTGGTCGAAGTCGGCATGGGCGGCACCTGGGACGCCACCAATGTGGTCGACGCGGACGTGGACGTGATCATGCCCGTCGGCCTGGACCACACCGCTTACCTGGGCGACACCATCGCCGAAATCGCCGGCGAGAAGGCCGGGATTATCCGCAGCGCGGACGCTGTGGCCGTGATCGGCCAGCAGGAGCCGGACGCGATGCGCGTGATCCTGGAGCGCACCGTGGAAATCGGCGCGCCGGTGGCCCGCTTCGGCCAGGAGTTCGGCGTGGCCGCCTCCGAGGTGGCCGTGGGCGGGCAGACGCTCACGCTCAAGGGACTTTCCGGCGAGTACCCGGAGGTGTTCCTCCCGCTGTCCGGGCCGCACCAGGCCCACAACGCCTCGGTGGCGCTGGCGGCGGTGGAGGCGTTCCTCGGCGCGTCGTCGGAGCGCACGCTTGACGCGGACACCGTGCGCGAAGGTTTCGCCGCCACCACCTCGCCAGGGCGTCTGGAGCGCGTGCGCGCTACCCCGACCACGTTCATCGACGCCACACACAACCCGCACGGGGCGAAGGCGCTCGCGGCGGCGCTGGAGCGCGACTTCGACTTCACGCGCCTCATCGGCGTGCTCGGCATCTTGGGCGACAAGGACGCCCGGGGCATCTTGGAGGCGCTCGAGCCCGTGCTCACCGAGGTGGTGATCACGCAGAACAGCTCCCCGCGCGCCACGGACGCCTACGAGCTGGCGGAAACCGCCCGCGAGGTCTTCGGCGACGAGCGCGTGCACGTCGAGGAGCACCTGCCGTCCGCCTACGAGCTCGCCGTTGAGCTGGCGGAGGAAGCGCTCGCCGAGGTGGGCGTGCAGTCCGGCTCCGGCGTGATCATCACCGGCTCGGTGGTCACCGCCGGCGAGGCCCGCGCCATGTTTGGAAAGGACCCGCAATGACACCCAAAAAGCAGCAGATGGGCCCGCTCGGCCCCGGCAAGGCGCCGGTCAAGGACCCGATGTCGGGGCTGACCGGCGTGCTCGCCGGCACGCTGATCATGGAGGCCATCACGGTCCTGCTTATCCTCACCGTCATCCTGAAGGTCGACGGCGGCGAGCACTGGACCACCTTCAACTGGGTCTACATCACCGTTATCGGCCTGGCGCATGTGGTGATGGCGTTCTTCCAGAAGAAGCCGGCCGCGCTGTGGATCGACCTGGCGCTGCAGATCCCGCTGATCTTCGGCTTCTTCATCCACTGGTCCGTCACGGCTGTGGGCATCATCTTCGGCATCGTCTGGTACTTCGTCATCCGCATGCGCTCCGAAATTGTCCAGCGCATGCGCGGCGGCTACCTCACCACCCAGCACTTGGGCACTTAAAGGTCCTTGCGCAAAATTTTGCCGGCGGCGTTGCGGGGGATCGCCTCCACAAACGCCACGGCGCGCACCTTTTTGTAGGCGGTCACGCGCGCCGCAACCCACTCCATCACTTGCGCCTCATCTAAAAGCCCTTGCTTTACGACGAAAGCCTTCGGCACGCCGCCGCGCTCGGCCACAGCCACATCATCGATCTGCGGGTGCGTGAGCATCAGCGCCTCGAGTTCGGCCGGGGCGATCTGGAAGCCGTGGTACTTGAACACGTCTTTGGCGCGGTCCACGACCGTGACCGTGGCGTCCGGGTTCACCCGCGCGATGTCGCCGGTGCGCAGCCAGCCGCCGATGATCGCGTTGCGGGTGGCCTCCGGGTTGCCCAGGTAGCCGCGCATGATCTGCGGGCCGCGGATCTGCAGCTCGCCGTTTGCGCCGTCGGGAAGCTCCGCGCCGGTGCCTAAGTTCACCACGCGGAATTCGGTGTTGGGGATGGCGAAGCCGATGGTGCCCGGGTTGGATCTGCCGGCGATGCCGACGTGGGTCACCGGCGAAGACTCCGTGGTGCCGTAGCCCTGCAGCATGACCGTGCCCAGGCGGTCCTCCACGCGACGCGCCAGCGCCTCGTCCAAGGGGGCGGCGCCGCAGACCATGTGGGCGCACGCGGCGAAATCGGCTGGGTCGACGGCAGGCGAGTTCGCCAGCGCCAGCGCGATCGGCGGGGCGATGAAGCTCAGCTCGATGGCGTACTCGCGGTGGGCGCAGGCGAACTCGGCGAGGTCGAAGCGCGCGGCGGTGAACACGTGGCGGCCCGCGGCAAGCGAGGACAACAGCAGCGTGTTCAGCCCGTAGATGTGGGAAAACGGCAGCGGCGCGGCCACGCGGGTGCCCTTGCCGATGCCGCTGGCGGCCAGTGCCGCGTTGAACTGCACGGCGTTGGCGGTGATGGAGCGGTGGGTCAGCTCCACGCCCTTGGGCAGGCCGGTGGTGCCGGAGGAAAACGGGATTGCGGCAACCGAGTCCGGGTCCGCCGGCGCGAAGTCGTCGGCGGGGCCGGGGGCGAGATCGTCCGGCTCGACACAGTGGGTGACGCCGGCGAGGGCAGACAACCGGGACGCTTCGGCGTCGATAAGCGAATGCCCGACAAGGCACGCCGCCGCACCCGTGCGCGAAACGGCGAGCAAGGCGACCGCGAAGTCGATCGAGTTGGGCAGGCGCAGCTCAACGACGCTTCGCGGGCCCACGCCGCGGCGACGCAGGCGGGTGGCGGCGGCGTCCGCGAGCGCGCCCAGCTCGGCGTAGGTGACGGTGCGGCCGGTGCCGTACTCGGTGATGGCGGGCAGGCTGCTGCGCGGTACCAGGCGATCGAGCGCAACATCAGGCAGCGCGACATCCGGCAGGGGAGAGCTGTGCACCATGGGCAACAAGGCTACGGTATGGCCCATGCGCATCGTGAGTTTTGCCCTGGCCGCCGTGTTCTCCATCGTCGCGGTGGTGGCCGTCTACACCTCTCTGCCCGGATGGGTGGGGACAGTGGCGATCATCGCCGCCGGGCTGTTTCTGGTGCTCGGGTTCTACGAGCAGTACACGCGCCGCGAGGTTGTCGCGCCCGAGCTTGACGACGAGCAGCGCGCCACCGTCAACCGCATGAAGGCGGAGGGCAACTTCCAGCTAGCGGTGCAGCAGGTGCAGCTGTGGTTCCGCAACACCACGCCGGAAGACGCGGCGCGCATCGTGCGCGAGGCTTAACCACGACTTTGGGGTAAGATTTCGGGCTATGACTGAACGCACTCTGATCCTGATCAAGCCCGACGGTGTTGCAAACGGCCACGTCGGCGACATCATCTCCCGCATCGAGCGCAAGGGCCTGAAGCTGGTGGAGCTGGACCTGCGCACCGCAGACCGCGAGACCGCTGAGAAGCACTACGCAGAGCACAAGGACAAGCCGTTCTTCGGCGAGCTGGTGGACTTCATCACCTCCGCTCCGCTGGTCGCCGGCATCGTCGAGGGCGAGCGCGCCATCGAGGCGTGGCGCCAGCTGGCCGGCGGCACCGACCCGGTTGCGAAGGCCACCCCGGGCACCATCCGCGGCGACTTCGCCCTGTCCGTGGCGGAGAACGTCGTTCACGGTTCGGACTCGCCGGAGTCCGCCGAGCGCGAGATCGGCATTTGGTTCCCGAACCTCTAAGTGCACGTAGCCAACACCGCAGCCACCCGGCTGCGGTGTTTTTCACGCCTTGGGCGGGGGGAATTAGAATCACGCGGGATCAATTGTTGTATAAATAGAGTCGCATGTAATCCGCATAGTGAGAAAGGGAGATGGTGGTGGCATCTCGCAGCGAACAGGCACGAGCGGTGGAGAAGCGCTCTGCGATCCTGGATGCGGCGATCGGTCTGCTGCTTTCCGAGGGACTCAAAGGGGTGACGCACCGCCAGGTCGCTGCGGCGGCGTCGGTGCCGGTGGGATCCATCGGCTACTACTACTCCACGCGCGACAAACTTGTGGCTACCTGCTTCGAACGGCTGGAGCAGGGCCGCCGTGACGCGTTCGAACGCGCAACCGCCGAGGGTGAGGCGTTGACAGACCCGGTGAACCTGGCGGAGGCGGCCGTCGCGGTGGTGACGTGTGGCCAGCCGGAGCGGGCGCGCGCCGTGATCTCCGCGTTTGTGGAGGCGCAGCGCGAAACCGGCGAGGTCGGCGACTTTGTCGGCCGCACCCTCAGCGAACTGAAGGAGCTCATCTCCCAGCTGCTGCAGCGCGCCGGCGTGGATTTCAACGCCGCGCGTGTGCTGCAAATCGTGGTGGGCACCGCGCTGACTGAATCCCACGAGAACGCCCCCGTGGCCGCGGTGGCCGACCTTCTGCGACTGGCCGAGAAGTAAACACTGTCCCGCTGTGCCACAATGGGGAGCGCAAGCGCCGCCACGCGACGCTAGGAAACTTTCACATGTACCGCACCGTGGGGTTCGCCGCGCGGCCGCTTCGGCACCGTTTTGCCAGCGCCCGGCCCACCCCGACGGGTTGTGGCTGAGCAAAATTGGAGAGTGACGCACATTGGCTGGTCACAAGAATATTTATGCCGAATTCGACCGCTCCCAGCTCGCGGAGAAAACCCGCGTGTTCACCCTGGCCAAGGCCCTCGGCGTGCCGTCGAAGGAGCTCGTGGTGGCGCTGTCGGAGCTCGGGGTGGTCAAGGTCGCGCAGTCCACGCTGACGCGCGCTGAGAGCGAGCAGCTTCTCGACGCGCTCGCCGACGCCGCCGCCTCAGACACCACCGGCGACGAGACCGCCGACGACGCCGCTGACGAGAAGATCCGCCAGCGCGTGCGCAAGGACGTGGAAAACGAGATCCACCAGATCGAGGAAAAAGTCGAGGCGGACCTGCGCGAGGGCCCGCTGACCGACGTCGAGCCGGAGATCACCCCCGTGCCGGAGGAGACCACCAACCGCGCGCCCGTCTTCAAGGCCCCGGAGCGCAAGCGTCGCCGCGCCACCCGCCAGGCTGCCCCGAGCGAGGAGAAGGAGCCTAAGACTGACGACGAGGCTTCGCCGGAGGACGTCGATAAGCAAGAGCCCGAAGTCATCGAAGAGCCGAAGGCGATCAAGGGCTCCTCGCGCCTGGAGGCGCAGCGCCGCCGCCGCACCGAGAAGCGTGAGGAGCAGCGCAAACGCTCCCGCATTGTCAGCCAGGCGGAGTTTTTGGCGCGCCGCGAGTCCGTGGAGCGTCACATGGTGGTGCGCGAGCGCGACCGCCACGACGGCCACGGCAAGATCACCCAGGTCGGCGTGCTCGAAGACGGGCTGCTGGTGGAGCACTTTGTCACCGCCGAAAGCCAGTCCTCCATGATCGGCAACATCTACCTCGGCCGCGTGCAGAACGTGCTGTCCAGCATGGAGGCCGCGTTCATCGACATTGGGCAGGGCCGCAACGGCGTGCTCTACGCGTCCGAAGTGGACTGGAAATCCGCCGGGCTGGGCGGGCGTTCGCGCCGCATCGAGCAGGCGCTGAAATCCGGCGACCAGGTGCTGGTGCAGGTGACCAAGGACCCAGTCGGCCACAAGGGCGCGCGCCTGACCACCCAGATCTCGCTGGCCGGCCGCTACCTGGTGTACGTGCCGGGCGGGCGCAGCGCGGGCATCTCCCGCAAACTGCCGGCGCCGGAGCGCAAGCGCCTGAAGGAGATCCTGAACAACGTCGTGCCCGGCAAGGGCGGGGCGATCATCCGCACTGCAGCCGAGAACGTGCCGGAAGAGGCCATCGCGGCTGACGTGAATCGCCTGCACAACCAGTGGACCGCCATCCAGAACCAGGCGGAAAAGGAGAAAAGCTCCAAGGGCGCGAAGCCGGTCACCCTCTACGAGGAGCCGAACATCCTGGTCAAGGTCGTGCGCGACCTGTTCAACGAGGACTTTACGTCGCTCATCGTCGACGGGCGCAAGCCGTGGAACACCGTCCACGCCTACGTGCAGTCCGTCGCCCCGGACCTGCTGGACCGCCTGGAGAAGTTCGACCGCTCGAAGCACGACGGCAAGGACGCCTTCGAGGTCCACCGCATCGACGAGCAGCTGCAGAAGGCGCTGTCGCGCACCGTGTGGCTGCCGTCCGGCGGCACCCTGGTTATCGACCGCACCGAAGCCATGACCGTCATCGACGTCAACACCGGCAAATTCACCGGCTCCGGCGGCTCGCTGGAGGAGACGGTCACCTCCAACAACCTGGAGGCCGCCGAGGAGATCGTGCGCCAGATCCGCCTGCGCGACATCGGCGGCATGATCATCATCGACTTCATCGACATGATCCTGCCCGAAAACCAGGAGCTCGTGCTGCGCCGCCTGAACGAGGCGCTCGGCCGCGACCGCACCCGCCACCAGGTCTCCGAGGTCACCTCCCTGGGCCTGGTGCAGATGACACGCAAGCGCCTGGGCAACGGCCTGCTGGAGACCTTCTCCACCGAGTGCGAGTGCTGCGGCGGCCGCGGCATCATCGTCTCCGACGACCCCGTCGAGCACGACCCCTACTCCGAGCGCGGGCGCGAAGAACGCTCCAAGCGCCGTTCGCGTGACGACGAGCACCGCTCCTCCCGCGGCCGCAACAAGCCCGCCGAGGCGGAGCACGACACCGAGCACGACACCGGGCGAGACTCGGGCCGCGACGAGCAGCCGTCGCGCGGTTCGCGCCGCTCCAAGCGCAAGCACCTCAACGAAGACGAGATGGACAACCTGCTCAACTCGATCTTCAGCGACGACAGCGACACCGCTGACGCTGCGGACTCCGGCGCCGACGACGACAGCTCCGAGCCGCGCCGCCGTTCCTCGCGCCGCCGTGGCCGCCGCGGGGGCAACCGTGGGCGCGGCCCGCAGACGGACCGGACGGACCAGACGGACGCGCAGGAGCAGCGCGACGAGCGCCCGGCACGCGAGGAGGACGCCCCGCAGCAGAGCTTCGAGGAGGCGGTGGACGAGTTCGACAACTCGCCGCGCCGCAAGCGCCGCACCCGCGGCAACTCCCGCTCGGATCACCGCCCGCGCCGCGAGGACTACCCGGATGCCGCCGAGGAGACCACCGCAGCAGCAGCCGACTCGGATGCCAAGAAGGTTGAGCCGGCAGAAAAGAAGAAGCCGACGGCGGGCCGCCGGGGCCGCCGACGCGCAGTGCGCAAGTCCAACGCCACGTCCGCCGCAGCCGCCAACGCCCGCGCGGCCGAGAAGGAAAGGCCGAAGAAGGAAGAGGGGCAGGCGGAGCCCCCTCGAGAAGCAAAGGCATCCCCGCGGCGCGGACGCAGGCGCGCCACACGCCGCAGCAGCTAACGCGGTTTGGTAAAGCGCAAGGTGCCGGTGTAGTCTTGCCGAGTCGCTGTTTCGGGGCGTGCCGCCTCGTTGCCTACGCATGCGGGCACGGCAGGCTCACCATCGGCCCCGAAACGCTCAAACTGTTCCATTTCCGCCTCCGAGCATGCAGGGGGCGGGCGAGTAGAGATAAGGGGTAACCCTCTATGTACGCGATCGTCAAGACCGGCGGCAAGCAGTACAAGGTTGCCGAGGGCGACCTCGTCAAGGTCGAGAAGCTTGAGGGTGAAGCAGGCGACAAGGTCGAACTCACCCCGATCCTTCTCGTAGATGGCGCAGACGTCACCTCCGGCGCAGACGCACTGTCCAAGGTCAACGTGACCGCAGAGATCGTCGAGCACGGCAAGGGCAAGAAGGTCGACATTCTGAAGTACAAGAACAAGACCGGCTACAAGGTCCGCCAGGGCCACCGCCAGCAGCAGACCACCGTCAAGATCACCGGCATCAAGTAAACACATAGGAGAATTTGAACAATGGCACACAAGAAGGGTGCATCCAGCTCCTCGAACGGTCGTGACTCTGAGTCCAAGCGCCTCGGTGTGAAGCGCTTCGGTGGCCAGCAGGTCAAGGCCGGCGAGATCCTCGTCCGTCAGCGCGGCACCAAGTTCCACCCGGGCGACAACGTCGGCCGCGGCGGCGACGACACGCTGTTCGCACTGACCGCAGGCTCCGTCCAGTTCGGCATCAAGCGTAAGCGCCGCATCGTCAACATCGTCCCGGCCGACGGCCAGGGCGTCGCTTCCGAGGTCCTCGAGCAGGCCGAGGCAGCAGGCGTTGTCGACGAAGGCACCGCCGAAGAGGCAACCGCCACCGCGTAACCGCGAAGCGTAGGCGCCGCCGGTCCATTCGGGCCGACGGCGCTTTTTGCATATCATCGTCCGTGTCCTAAAGAAAGGCGGGAAAACCCACCATGGCCCAATTCGTTGATCGCGCAACCCTGCACCTGCAAGCAGGCGACGGCGGCCACGGCTGCGCGTCCGTCCACCGCGAGAAGTTCAAACCGCTCGGCGGCCCGGACGGCGGCAACGGCGGGCACGGCGGCGACATCGTGCTTGAGGTGTCCACCCAGGTCCACACCCTGCTGGACTTCCAGTACCGCCCGCACATCAAGTCGCAGCGCGGCGCGAACGGCGCCGGCGACTGGCGCAACGGCGCCCGCGGCGAAGACCTCGTGCTGGAGGTGCCGGTGGGCACGGTGGTGCGCAGCGAGGACGGCGAGGTGCTCGCGGACCTCACCGTCCCGGGCACCCGCTTCATCGCGGCCGAGGGCGGCTTCGGCGGCTTGGGCAACGCCGCCTTGGCGACGGCGAAGCGCAAAGCCCCCGGTTTCGCGCTGAAAGGCGAGCCGGGGGAGGTGCACGACCTGATCCTGGAGCTGAAGTCGATGGCGGATGTGGGCCTGGTCGGGTTCCCGTCGGCAGGCAAGTCGTCCCTCATTTCCGTGGTTTCTGCCGCGAAGCCGAAGATCGCGGACTACCCGTTCACCACGCTTGCGCCGAACCTGGGCGTGGTCAACGTCGGCCACGACACGTTCACCATCGCGGATGTGCCCGGCCTGATCCCGGGCGCGAGCGAAGGCAAGGGCCTCGGCCTGGATTTCCTGCGCCACATTGAGCGCACCGCGGTGCTCGCGCACATCGTGGACGTGGCCACGATGGAGCCGGGCCGCGACCCGATCTCCGACATCGAGGCGCTCGAGCACGAGCTGGACACCTACGCCGACGCCCTCGACATGGACTCCGGCCTGGGCGACCTGCGCGAGCGTCCCCGTCTGGTGGTGCTGAACAAGATGGACATCCCGGAGGCGAAGGAGCTCGCTGAGTTCCTGCGCGCGGACATCGAGGAGAAGTTCGGCTGGCCGGTGTACATGATCTCCACCGCCACCCGCGAAGGCCTGGACGAGCTGAAGTGGGCGCTGTGGGACATCGTCAAACGCACTCGCAAGCAGCGGCGCACGATGCCTATCGACGAGCCACAGGTCATCCGCCCCAAACTCATCGGCCGCCGCCACGACGATGGGGGCGTGGAGGTCGTGCGCGACCCCATGTACCCGGAAGGGTGGCTGGTCACCGGCGAGAAGGTGGAGCGTTGGGTGCGCCAGACGGACTTCGAAAACGACGAGGCCGTCGGCTACCTGTCGGACCGCCTGAACAAGGCAGGCGTGGAAGACATGCTTCGCAAGGCCGGCGCCCACGAGGGCGACACGGTGACCATCGGCGAGATCTCGTTCGACTGGGAACCGTCCATCGGCGGCGACCCGACGCTTGCCGGCCGCGGCCAGGACGCGCGCCTGGGCGGCACGGACCGCACCTCCGCGGCGGAGCGCAAGCGTGCGTCGCAGGCCCGCCGTGGGCTTATCGACGAGTACGACTACGGCACGGGCGAAGAGGCCGACCGCGAGCGCTGGCAGGGCTAGGGCCCTGAGCGGGTTAGCCACAGGCGTAGACTTCACACGCATGACTACGCTTCGCAACCAGATCGCCGCCGCCCGCCGCATTGTGGTCAAGCTGGGTACAAGTTCCCTGGTCAACGCTTCAGGCGAGCTGGATCCGGCGAAGATCGACCGCATCGTGGACGCGATCGAACACCGCATCGCGCGCGGTTCCGAAGTGGTTGTGGTGTCCTCGGGCGCGATCGCGGCGGGCATGGGGCCGCTGGGGCTGAAGGCCCGCCCGCGCGACCTGGCCACAAAGCAGGCGGCCGCGTCGGTGGGGCAGATCCACCTCGCGCAGGTGTGGGGCGCCTCGTTCGCGCGCTACGGCCGCACCATCGGCCAGGTGCTGCTCACACAAAGCGACGCCGGGTCCCGCGAGCGCGCCCGCAACGCGCAGCGCACCATCGACCGGCTGCGGCAGATGGGGGCGGTGCCGATTGTCAACGAGAACGACACCGTGGCCACCTCCGAGATGCGCTTCGGCGACAACGACCGCCTCTCCGCCATCGTGGCCACCCTTGTGTCGGCGGATGCGCTGGTGCTGCTGTCGGATGTGGACGGCCTCTACGACAAAAACCCGTCCGATCCAGGGGCGAAGCTTCTCGACGAAGTCCGCTCCGGCAACGACCTCACCGACGTCGAAGCCGGCGACGGGGGCGTGTTCGGCACCGGCGGCATGGCGGCGAAGGTCTCGGCCGCGCGCCTAGCCACCCGCGGCGGCGTGCCGGTGCTGCTCACTGCCACGGAGAAGATCAAGGAGGCGCTTGGCGCAGCGTCGGTGGGAACCGTCTTCCACACCCGCCCGGAGAGCAAGCTCAATGCCTGGAAGTTCTGGGCCCTCTACGCAGCGGACGCGGAGGGCGTGCTGCGCCTGGACGAAGGTGCGGTCGAGGCGGTCACTCGCGGAGGCACCAGCCTGCTCGCGGTGGGCATCACCGGCATCGAGGGGGAGTTCCACGCCGGCGACATCGTGGAGATCCTTGGGCCGGACTCCGAAGCTATTGGTCGCGGGGAAGTGGCGTACGACGCCTCCGAACTCGCAGAGATGCTGGGACGCCATTCCGACGAGTTGCCTGAACACCAACGCCGCCCAGTCGTCCACGCCGACTACCTGAGCAACTACGCCTCGCGCCTGTAGTAGCTAGTCTGGGCGGGCATGAAGTTCACGTTTTTGCCCAAGCCCAAGGACGAGCCGATCGCAGCCTTGGAGGCGCAGGGCCACCAGCATGTGGCGCTGGAGGACAACCCGGACATGGTCCTCTTCGGCGGCGGCCCGAAGGATTTCCCGGACGAGCTGCCCGAGTCGGTCAAGGTCGTGCAGATCCAGTACGCCGGGGTGGAGAATCTGCAGGACATCTTTGCCAAGCACGCGGCGAACGGCGTGCGTTTCGCCAACGCCGGCGGGCTTTACGACGACACCGTCGCCGAGTCCACCCTCGCCCTGCTTCTCGCCGTGGAGCACCGCATGAAGGCCGTGGACCGCGAGTGGAACAACACACAGCTGTTCAAGGAGAAGCAGTACCTCTTCGACAACAAGAAGCTCGCGATCATCGGCGCCGGCGGCATCGGCAAAACGCTGATCCGTTTCCTTGAGCCGTTCGGTATGGAGATCACCGCCGTGAACCGCTCCGGCAACCCCGTCGAGGGCGCGGATCACACCGTGACACTTTCCGACGACGTCTGGGCAAACCACGACTACTTCGTCCTGCTTGCCCCGCTCACCGAGGAAACCCGCCACATGGTCAACGCGGAGACCATTGGGAAGATGCGGGACAGCGCCGTGATTGTGAATGTGGGGCGCGGGCCGCTCGTGGATACGCAGGCGCTCACGCAGGCACTTGCCGACGGCCACCTGCGCGGCGCCGGCCTGGATGTCACCGATCCTGAGCCGCTGCCCGCCGACCACGAGCTGTGGGGCCTGGACAACTGCGTGATCACCCCGCACGTGGCCAACATCCCGCGCTTTATGGAGCGCCGCATCGGCGGGTTGGCAGCGAAGAACTGGGAGCTTTACGCCGCGGGCGAGAAGATGGCCACAGAGGTCGACGTCGACGCCGGGTACTAGCGCTAGGATTGCCGCATGAGTGCGCAGCAGACTGACCAGCAAAGACAGGCCGAGCGCGAGGAGGTGCTCGCGAAGGCGCGCCGCGCGAAAGAGGTGGCGCCCGAGCTCGCGGCGCTGCCGACCCCGGCGAAGGACGCGGTGCTGCTTGCGGCCACGGCTGCGCTGACGGAGCGCGCCGGGGAGATCCTCGAGGCCAACGCCCGCGACCTGGAGTTAGGTCGCCAAAACGGCCTGGCGGAGTCGGTGCTGGACCGGCTTGCGCTTGATCAAGACCGCATCGAGAGCATCGCCGGCGGCCTGCGCCAGGTGGCGGGCCTGCAGGATCCGGTGGGGGAGGTGCTCACCGGCCGCACGCTGCCCAACGGCATCCAGATGAAGAAGGTGCGCGTCCCACTCGGCGTGATGGGCATGGTCTACGAGGCCCGCCCGAACGTCACCGTCGACGCGTTCGGCCTGGCGCTGAAATCCGGCAACGTGGCGCTGCTGCGTGGCTCGAAGACGGCGCGGTGCTCCAACGAAAAACTGGTCGAGGTGCTGCAGGAGACCCTCGCAGCACACGACCTGCCTCGCGAGGCGGTGCAGCTGCTGCCCTGCGAGTCCCACGATTCGGTCCAGGACCTCATCACCGCGCGCGGGCTTGTCGACGTGGTCATCCCACGCGGCAGCGCCCGCCTCATCGAGGCGGTGGTCACCGGCGCGACCGTGCCCACCATCGAGACGGGCACCGGCAACTGCCACTTCTACATCGACGCCTCCGCCGACGTGGAGAAGGCGGTTGCGATGCTGCTCAACGGCAAGACGCGCCGGGTCAGCGTGTGCAACGCCACCGAAACGGTGCTCATTGACGCCGCTCTCGCGGACGAGGACAAGCGCGCGGTCATCTCGGCGTTGCAGGATGCGGGGGTGGAGGTGCACGGAGACGTCGAGAAGCATCATGCGTTCGGTGCGGACGTTTCGCCTGCAACCGAGGCCGATTTCGCCGAGGAGTACCTCAGCATGGACATCGCGAGCGCCGTCGTGGATGGTGTCGAGGGGGCGATCGCCCACATCGCGCGCTACTCCAGCGGCCACACCGAGGCGATCGCGGCCCAGGACGCACATGCTTTACGACGATTCGCTGACGCCGTGGACGCCGCCGCCGTCGTACTCAACGCATCGACCGCCTTCACGGACGGGGAGCAATACGGCATGGGCGCCGAAATCGGCATCTCCACCCAGAAACTGCACGCCCGCGGACCGATGGCGCTGCCGGAGCTGACCACCACTAAATGGATCCTGGAAGGTACCGGCCAGGTGCGCTAGTCTATCCGCGTGAAAAAATCCCGTTCCTCCTGGCGCGCCCGCTTCGGCCTGTTCGCCACCGCTGTCGCCACCGCCGTGACAGCCACCGTTTCCCCCGTCGCGCCCGTGCAGGAAGCCGACGCGCAAACCCGCTGCCCGGCCGTCGCGGTCATCGCCGCCCGCGGCTCCGGCCAAAACACCCAGATCTACCCCACGCGCTACTCGGGCGGGGCGGCCTGGACCTCCAACGGCTGGGAGGCGGAGACCATCCGCGCCTTCCTCCAGCACGCGGAGCGCCGCTACACCGCCACCCACGGCGGCAACTCGCTGATGAAGGACGTCGAGGTCATCGGCTTGGAGCCGCGCTACTACCCGGCGACGTTCCCGGAGTACGACGTGCCCGAGGTCGCCGTGCCGTCGACGCTGCTGCAGGCGCTCGGCCTTGCCATCCAGTGGGCCAACCCGATGTTCATGATGGCGCGCAGGGCCTCGAACCAGTTCCTGGACTCGGTGAAAATCGGCCGGGGCGGCGTGATGCAGATGATCAACGACTACCAGGGCGCCACCGGCTGCCGCCCGAAGTACATCCTGTCCGGCTACTCCCAGGGCGCGATGATTCTGCTGGAGCACGAGCGTGAACTGGCGCGGCGCGGCCAGCTCGCCGGTGTGGTCTACTTTGGCAACCCGAACACCGCCCCGGGTGACTGGTCCACCGTGGGCGTGCGCGGCGGCGGCGCGGGTGGCATCCTCGGCGCGCTGCCGTTCAACACCAAGACCGCCGCGGCGACCCGCAACCGCGTCAACTACTGCCTGCCGCTGGACGCCGTGTGCGACTTGTCCGTGCAGACGCTGGAGGCCTCCCGCGCCACCGGCGGCAACCACGCCCGCTACTTCCGCTGGAGCTCCCGCTGGGACAACCAAGTCTCCGACGCGTTCGGGCGCTTCGTGGATCAGGTACGGTACGGCTAATGAGGCAGCTAATCCGAACCACCGCCGCCGCGACCGCTTGCGCCGTCGCGCTTTCAGTTGCGCCTGCGGGCGCGGAGACCATCACGCGCGACACCACGCAGCGCGTGACGGTGGAAAAGACCTGCGAGTGGGAAGTGGACGCCAAGGGCAACCCGATCCTGGACGCCAAGGGCAACCCGATCCCGGTGGAGGTGGACGGCAAGCAGGTGTGCAAGGAGCGTGAGGTTGCCGCCGGCTCCTCGAGCAGCGCCAACAAGTGGGCGGACGACACACGCGACGAGCTCGGCATCGGTGCTGTCGTCGGCGTGGTCGGCGCACTGCTCGCGCTGGTGCTCGGCGCCGGACTGCTGTTCATCGAGTCCGTGGACATCCGCATGCTTCCCCCGGCGAGGTAACGGCGCATGACGGAGCACTACGCAGCTTCCTTGGAGCAGGCGCGGCGCATCGGGGTCATGGGCGGCACGTTCGACCCGATCCACCACGGCCACCTGGTCGCCGCCAGCGAGGTGGCGGACCGGTTCAACCTGGACGAGGTCATCTTCGTGCCCACCGGCCAGCCGTGGCAGAAGGCGGGCAAGACCATCAGCCCGGCGGAAGACCGCTACCTGATGACGGTGATCGCCACCGCCTCCAACCCGCGCTTTTCCGTCTCCCGCGTCGACATCGACCGCGACGGGCCGACGTACACCATCGATACGCTGCGGGACTTGCGCGAACAGTTCCCGGACGAGGAGCTGTACTTCATCACCGGCGCCGACGCGCTGGCCTCCATCATGTCCTGGCACGACTGGGAGGAGATGTTCCAGCTCGCCGAGTTCGTCGGCGTGACCCGCCCCGGCTACGAGCTGCGCGAGGACATGCTGCCGGCCGACATCCAGGAGCGCGTGCACCTGGTGGAAATCCCGGCGATGGCCATCTCGTCTACCGACTGCCGCGAGCGTGCCGCCGAGGGCCGGCCCGTGTGGTACCTCGTGCCGGACGGGGTGGTGCAGTACATCACCAAAAACGCTCTCTATGCCTAAGTAGCACTCTTAGGCCGTGTCGTGGGACAATGGCGGGGTCTGTCCAACCAACGAAGGGTTTGCCACTTGACCGCTCCGCAGATCTCCATCGACCGGGCCAAGATTGCCGCCAAAGCGGCAGATGAAAAGCTTGGCAAGAACATCGCTGTTATCGACGTTTCCAACGTCATGGCCATCACGGACGTGTTCGTGATCGTCTCCGCCGACAACGAGCGCCAGGTCGCCGCCATCGTCCAGGAGGTCGAAGACGACCTGACGGATGAGGGAGTGGAGCCGAAGCGCCGCGAGGGCAACCGCGAAAACCGCTGGGTGCTGCTGGATTACGGCAACTTCGTCGTGCATATCCAGCGCGAGGCAGAGCGCGAGTTCTACGGCCTGGACCGCCTGTACGCGGACTGCCCGGCCATTGAGGTCGAGGGCCTGGAGCCCTACGAGCGCCCCGCCACCTTCGGCAACGAGGCCGAGCTGCGCGAGGCGCAGAACATCGAGGACCTGCCGCTGGCCGGCGACGGCCCGGCCGCCGCAGACGACGAGTTCTAGGCGTCGCGCATGCAACGACGTTTGATCCTGCTGCGCCACGGCGAAACGGAGTACAACGCCACCTCCCGCATGCAGGGGCAGCTGGACACCGTGCTCTCCGAACGCGGTGTGAACCAGGCCCACGCCGCCGCCAAAGAGCTGCGTGACCTGGGTATTTCCAAGATTATCTCCTCCGACCTCGTGCGCGCGAAAAACACTGCTGACGTGGTGGCGGCGGATTTGGGGTTGACTGTAGACGTCGATAAGCGGCTGCGCGAAACACACCTCGGCGACTGGCAGGGCAAAACCCACACCGAGGTGGACACGGAGCACGAAGGTGCGCGGGCGGTGTGGCGCACCGACGCGACGTGGGCGCCGCCGCGCGGGGAAAGCCGTCTCGAGGTGGCGGCGCGCGCGCAGGCCGTGGTGGACGAGTTGATGCGCGACTACGACGAGTGGGACAACTCCGCCGTGCTTTTGGTCTCCCACGGCGGCACCATCGCCGCGCTGACCGCGTCGCTGCTGGGCTTCGTGGTGACGCAGTACCCCGCGATCAAGGGGCTGGGCAACGCGAACACGGCGCGGCTGGTGGCGATGCCGCGCCTGGACGAACCGGCGAAGATCCGCTGGTTCCTCGAAGCCTGGAACCGGGGGCTGAACTAAATGGCAGTGCGCGTGGTGGTGGATTCCTCGGCGGGGCTGCCGCCCGAGGTCGTCCGCGAGCTGGACATCACCGTCGCCGACATGCACGTCATGGGCAGCGGCGAGGACAGGGGCACCTCCGGGTTGTCCTCGCTGGAGCTTGCGGCCTGCTACGCGCGCCAGCTGGAGCGCGGCGGCGACGACGGGGTGATCGCGCTGCACCTGTCCAAGGCGCTGTCGTCGACGTGGTCCGCGGCCGTGGCGGCGTCCGCGGTGTTTCCCGGCACGGTGAAAGTGGTGGAGACGGACGCGGCCGGCATGACCATCGGCGCGGCCGCCATGGCCGCCGCCACCGTGGCCCAGGAAGGCGGGGACTTGGCGGCGTGCGAGGCGATGGCGAAATCGACGCTCGCCCGCTCCGAGACGTGGGTGTACCTGCACCAGCTCGACGACCTGCGCAAATCCGGGCGCCTGCCTACCGGCACCGCGGTGCTCTCCGCGGCGCTTCTGGCTAACAAGCCGATTTTGCGCATCCACGACGGCAAGCTGGAGCTTGCCGGCAAGACCCGCACCCAGTCGAAGGCGTTTGCCAAGCTCACGGAGCTGGTGGTGGAGCGCGCCGAGGGGCAGCCGGTGTTCGCGGCGATCCAGCACGCGGACGCCGAGGAAGCGGCCGAGCAGCTGGCATCTTCGCTTGAGGCGGAGTTGCCGGAGGGCTCGCGGGTGATGTGCGAGCCGCTTGTCGACGTCCTCGCGGTCCACACCGGCCCCGGCGCCATTGGGCTGTCGGTTGTCTTTTCTTCTCGGGAATCTGCCCAGTAGGTGTGGATAACCCGCCCTGATTGGTGACGCCGCAACAACGTTATCCACAGGTTTGCGGGTGGGGGCTTCCGGTGCGGGGGTTCTCGGCTTAGCGTGCCGGGCATGAACGCCATCGACCGTCTCCAGGAGCTCACCCGGCCCACCGGGGAAGAGGACCTCCTGGCCGTGCGCTATCCCGCGCCGCGTGTGTCCGTGCCGGTGAAGCCGGCCGCCGCGGCGGTGGTCGCGCTGCTGGTTGTAGTGGGTGCGTGGGCGCTGCTGCGTGGCGGCGGCGGGTCGGATGAGGACGTTTCGTGGGAGCAGGTGGCCTCGCCGACGGAGGTCAGGGGGGTGGTAGTCGTGGCCGTGGTGGGGGAGGTGGCCAACCCGGGGCTGATGACGCTGAACCAGGGCTCCCGTATCGCCGACGCCCTGCAGATCGCGCAGCCGCTGCCGCACGCGGATTTGTTGGCGCACAACCAGGCGCAGCTGCTTGTGGACGGCCAGCAGATCCACGTCCAGGCCGTCGGCGCCGCGCCCCCGGCAGGCGGCGGAGGAGCGGCCGCGCCTGACGCTGGAACGGTGTCGCTGAATAACGCGTCTGCCTCCGAGCTGACCGCGCTGCCCGGGGTGGGGGAGGCGACCGCGGCGGCGATCGTGGCCCACCGCGAGGCCAACGGGCCGTTTACCGCGGTGGAGCAGCTCATGGACGTCCGCGGCATCGGACCCGCGAAGTTCGAGGCCATGCGTGACATGGTGGGGCTGTAGCGGTGTCGGAGCTGCGGCTGGTGCCGGCGGCGCTGGCGGTGTGGGCCGCGGCGGCGTGCTGCGTCCTGTTCGGGGTGTGGGCGGCGCTTTTTGTTGTCGGGGTCCTCGCCGCCGGCTGCCTGCTCGCGCGCGAGTATGGCCAGGGGGTGCTGACCGCGGGCCTCGGCGCGGCGGCGACGCTCACGGCGGCGGTGCGCAAACACGCAAGCGTCTCCGCCTCCGAGATCGTGGGCACCGTCAGCGGCACCCCGAAGCAGACCGAGTCCGGCGCCTACCTGGTGCGGGTGAAGGTGCCCGGCCAGCCGTCGACGACGCCGGTGTTCGCAGACGACCTGCCCGACGGTGCGGTCGCCGGCGCGCACGTGGTGGGCCGCGGCGTGTCCAAGGAATCTGGCGTGCCGGGTGTCAACCCGTTCGTGCTCAACGGCGACATCGAGGTCCTTGGCCCGCCTCGCGGATTAGCGGCGTTCGCCCACCACGTGCGCACGACTTTCGCCGCGGCGGTGGAGGCGCAGGTGGGCGAGAGTGCGCGCGGGCTCATTCCGGGCATGGTGCTTGGCGACGTTTCCCTGCAACCGCCAGCCGAACAACAGATGTACATCGACACAGGCCTGTCACATTTGTCCGCCGTGTCCGGGGCGAACATCGCGATCGTGGCCACCTTCGCCACCGTGGCGGCGGCCGCAATTGGGGCGGGGCTGCGCGGCAGGATCGCCGCCTCGGCGGTCGCGCTTTTGATCTACGCCGCGCTGGTGGGCCCGGAGCCGAGCGTGCTGCGCGCCTCGGTGTCCGGCCTGGTGGGGCTTGTGGCGGTGCTCGCCTCCCGTCAGGCAGAGCCCGTCCACGCGCTGTGCCTGTCGGTCATTGGGTTGGTGCTGGTGGATTCGGACCTTTCGGTGCACTACGGGTTCGCCCTGTCGGTGGCGGCGACGGCGGGCATCGTGGCGCTCTACCCGCTGTTGTACCGCGCGCTGGCGGTGACTGGCTGGCCGGACATCCTCGTCCGCGCCCTTGCTGTGGCGGTGGCGGCGGACCTGGCCACCATGCCCATCGTGGCGATGATGGCCGGCAAAGTCTCGCTGGTCTCGGTCGGTGCCAACGTGCTGGTCGCACCCGTGGTGGGCCCGGTGACGGTGCTGGGGCTCATCGCGGCGGTGGCGTCGCTTTTGCCCGGCGGGCTGGAGGTGCCGGTGCTGTGGTGCGTCGAGCCGTTGGCGTGGTGGGTGCACACGGTCGCGAGAATCGGCGCGGGGCTGCCCAGCGCGACGGTGGCGGCCGCCCCCTTGACTGCACTGGTGGTCTATGGGTGGGTGCTCGCCGGATTTCTGGCGGGCCGGCCGCGCGCCACGGTTTGCGCTGCTGTCGTCGGGCTGGCGCTGTTTGTCGCGCCGGGCGAGCCCGCGCCCGTCGACCCGACGGGGCTTCGCGCCCACGTCGTGGAGACCATCGAAAATGCGGAGCCGGTGCCGGAGTGGGCGCAGATCGTCGTCGTGCTGGAGGGCGGCCCACCGCGAGGCCGACCTGTGGCCACGCGCGAGGGGATCCCCGTCATCTTCCCCAACGAAAACGCAGAAGACGCCTGACCCGCGACGCATCGTCGCGAGTCAGGCGTCCTGACCCCGAGTACTACTTACTGCTGGACTCGGAGCTCAGCTGCTCGCCCGGGGTGCAGTTTTCCCACAGGAGTGCGGAAGCGAGCACGACCACCGCGACAGCGCCGGCGCCGCCGATGACGGTGCCGTATTCGCGGCCGAACTCCTGCAGCTGGCGGTTGATGCTCTCAACCTGGTCGACAACGTCCTGGTTGTACACGCCCACCTTTTGCTGCAGCTGGGTGTTAGCGTCGCGCAGCGCGGCGCTGACCTGCTGCGACATCTCGTCGACCCACGGTAGGTGCACCTGCGAGCCGAGCGCGATCGGGATCAGCGCCAGCAGCGGCAGGCCGAAGCCGACGCCCGTGGCGATGCAGCGCCCGCGCTCCTCCTCCGTCAGCTCGGAAGAGCCGGACGGTGCGGGAGTCTCAGTGGTGCCGCCAGTGCCGTCTGTGACCGTGACCTCGATGGTGGCCTTTGTCGGCTCTTTGTCGGGGCGGGTGATTTCCACCTCGACCGGGTAGGTGCCCGGGGTGGTGTCTTCCGGCGGGGTGATCACGACGGTGCCGTCGGGTTTGACCTCGACCCAGTCCGGCGTTTCCGGTGCCGGGGTGACGGTGGTGCCGTCCGGCAGCGTCGGCGTCGGGACCTCGGTGGTGTCGCCCGGGGTGACGGTGACCTCCGGCGGGTAGCCGCTGTTCGGCTGCTCCGGCTCGGCGGTGTTGTCTGTCACCGTGACCTCGATGGTGGCCTTGGTCGGCTCCTTGTCGGGGCGGGTGACTTCGACTTCGACCGGGTAGGTGCCCGGGGTGGTGTCTTCCGGCGGGGTGATCACGACGGTGCCGTCGGGTTTGACCTCGACCCAGTCCGGGGTTTCCGGTGCCGGGGTGACGGTGGTGCCGTCCGGCAGCGTCGGTGCGGGGACCTCGGTGGAGCCGCCCGGGGTGACGGTGACCTCCGGCGGGTAGCCGCTGTTCGGCTGCTCCGGCTCGGCGGTGTTGTCTGTCACCGTGACCTTGATGGTGGCCTTTGTCGGCTCTTTGTCGGGGCGGGTGACTTCGACTTCGACCGGGTAGGTGCCCGGGGTGGTGTCTTCCGGTGGGGTGATCACGACGGTGCCGTCGGGTTTGACCTCGACCCAGTCGGGCGTTTCCGGTGCCGGGGTGACGGTGGTGTCGTCAGGCAGCGTCGGTGCGGGGACCTCGGTGGAGCCGCCCGGGGTGACGGTGACTTCCGGCGGGTAGCCGCCGTTCGGCTGCTCCGGCTCCGTGTCGGTGCCGGCCGGCACGGATGCCGGGTCGAACGGGTTCGAGCCCTTGGCTACTTCGTCCTCGTTGGACACGCCGTCGCCGTCCCAGTCGGAAACCTGGGACATCGGCGTGCCGTCGACAGCCACGAGCGTGAACCGTGCGGTGACATCCTCGTCGGCGGGGACGCCCGGGCGGTAGGTGACGGTGACGTCGGCGGAGGCGTCGAAAAGCGATGCGAGCTCCGCGATCGACTCCTTGCCGGTGTACATCTTCGCCAGCGTCTCCAGCGTCGGCCCGACTGCGGTGATGTTGCCGTGCGCGTCCGGGTCGGAGATGTGCCACAGCCCGTTGTGGTCGTGGGCCGCGGTGATGTGGGCCTCGGACACGTCCGGGACAACCTCGAAGGTCAGCAGCGCGGTGCCGGAGCCGCCGAGTGCCGCGGCGACAGGATCGCCGTAGCTCGGGTTGTAGGCCATCCCCGCCGTGACACGGATTTCCTCCGTCTCGTAGGAGCCGTCCGGGTAGCGGATGGTCGCGGTGGTCGTGAACACGTCGCCGGGCTTCGCGTCCGCAGGCACGGTGAAGTACACAGTGCCGTCGTCGGCGATGACGAACTCCGGGTTGTCCACGGTGAACGTGGTGCCGGCCGGCAAGGAGCGGTCGCCGACCTGCGGCAGGGTCACACGCGCGCCCGGCTGGGCGTGGGTCTGGTCCCAGAACGGCGTGTGCGTGGTGGCCAGGGACTGGCCCACGGTGAGGGTGGTCTCAACGACGTCCTTCGTGCCGTCCGGGTACGTCACGGTGACGGACACGGTTTGCTCGCCGGGCACGGAGGTGTCCGGTTCAGCGGTCCACTCGATGTGGGTGCCCGGCGGGAAGGCGTCGGCGTTGACGACGGCGGTGGCGGCCGCAGGGGCCTCCACAAACTGCTTCGTGAACACCGGGCGGGTGTCGGGCTGGTAGGACTCGTTCATCGGCGTCGCAGGAGCCTCCACGACGGTGACCTCGACCGACACGCGGTCCTCGGTTGTGTCCGGGTAGGTCACCACCACCGTCGCGGGGACGGTGCCCGGCTTGGAGGTGTCGGGCTCTTCATCCCAGGTGATGGTGGTGCCGGCCGGCAGGTCGGAGGCGTTTTTGATTGCGGTGGCGGCGTTCGGCGCGGGTTTGTCCACCACGGCCTGGATGCCCTGCCCCTGCGGGTCCTGCTGCTCGGCCTGGCTTGCAACGTCGATGGTGACATCGACGGTGTCCGTGGAGCCGTCCGGGTAGGTCACCACCACGGTGGCGTCCTTCGCGCCCGGGGTGGAGGTGTCCGGCGCGGACTTCCAACCCGTAGTGGTGCCGGCCGGCAGGTCGGAGGCGTTGGCCACGGAGTTGCCGGCCTGCGGCACGTCGCCGCTATTGACGGTCTGGTCCTGGCCCACCGGGTCGTGCTGGTCCGCCATGGAGCCGACGGCAACGTGGACGTTGACCTTGTCGGTGGTGCCGTCCGGGTAGGTCACCACCACCGTCGCGTCCTTCGTGCCCGGGGTAGAGGTGTCCGGCGCGTCCTCCCAAGTGATCGTGGTGCCCTCGGGGAGCAGCTCCGGGTTGGCAATAGACGCGGACGCCTCAGGGGCCTCGCCCTCCTTCACGGACTGGTCCTTACCGACCGGGTTGAACTGCTGCGATTGCTCGCGGACCTCAACCTTGACCTTGATGGTCTCGGTGGAGCCGTCCGGGTAGGTCACCAGCACCTCGGCGTCCTTGGTGCCCGGCGCGGACACGTCCGGCTCGGTCTTCCAGGTCACCGTGGTGCCGGCGGGCAGCTCGGCAGCGTTGACGATCGAGCCGGTGGCCGCCGGCACCTGCCCGTGGTTGGTGCTCTGCGGCTGGCCCTCTGGGGTGAACTGGTCGGCCTGGGAGCGCACGACGACGGTGACGTCGACCTTGTCGGTGGTGCCGTCGGGGTAGGTCACCACCACCGTGGCGTCCTTGGAACCCGGGGTGGAGGTGTCCACCGGCTGCTCGAACTCGTAGTGGGTGCCGGCCGGCAGGTCGGAGACGTTGTCAACGGAAGCGCGCGGCACGACACCGTCGCCGACGTTGACCGTCTGTTCGGCGGGTTTCGGCTCGTACTGCTCGTTCATCGGGGTTTTCGGTGCCGCGACGACGTGGACGGTGACCGGGACGCGGTCGACCGTGCCGTCGGGGTAGGTCACCAGCACCACTGCCGGGACGTCGCCCGTGGCGGAGGTGTCGGGGGCCACCGACCAGGTGTAGGTGGCGTCGGCGGGCAGGTCCGCCACGTTGGCGATGGCGGTGCGGGCCGGCGGCGCGTCCACGCCTTCGACGGCGGTGATGTCCTGGCCGGTCGCGTCGTGCTGGTCGGTGTGGGTGCGCACGATGACCTTCGCCGGCACGCGGTCCACGGAGCCGTCCGGGTAGGTCACCACCACTACGGCGTCCTTCACACCGGAGGTGGAGGTGTCCACCGGCTGTTCCCAGCTGAGGTTCGTGCCCTCCGGCAAGTCGCCGGTGAGGGAGTTGCGCGGGTCGGCGGAGTCGCCCTGGTTAACCACCTGATCGGTAGAGGTGGGCTCGTGCATCGCGGCGTCGTCGCGCACCCGCACCACGACCGGGAGGGTCTCGGAGGTGCCGTCGGGGTAGGTCACCAGGACCTCGCCGGTCTTCTGGCCGGGCGAGGAAGTGACGGGCGCGGTCACCCAGGTGATCTCGGTGCCCTCGGGAAGATCGCCGGCGTTGTCGACGGAGTCGGCAGCGGCCGGTTCTGCGCCCTTGTCCACCACCTGCAACCCCGCGTGCGGGGTGTACTGCTGCTCGTTGGAGCGGACGTTCACGCTGACGCTGACGGTCTCGGAGGTCCCGTCCGGGTATTCCACGCGCACGACGGCGTCTTTCACGCCGGCGCTCGAGGTGTCCGGCGCTGTCTCCCAGGTCAGCTTGGTGCCCACCGGCAGCGAATCCGGGTGGACGATGGAGGCGGCGGGCGCCGGCTCGTCGCCGATGTTGACGGTCTGGGTCCTGCCGGCCGGTGCGTAGTACTGCTCGTCGGTGCGCACGCTGACCTTGACGGCAACGCGGTCGACGGAGCCGTCCGGGTAGGTCACCAGCACCACCGCGTCCTTGGTGCCGGACGTCGAGGTGTCCACGGGGGATTCGAAGGTGAAGGTGGTGCCTTCCGGCAGGTCGCCTGCGTTGCTTATCGACGCCTCCGGGTCCACCGCAGCATCCCTGTTCACCGTCTGCGGCTGGGCCTTCGGCTCGTTCGCGTCCGCAAGCGAGCTGACCACAATCTGGGTTGTGACCACCTCGGAGGAGCCGTCCGGGTAGGTGACGGTGACAGCGACGTCTTGGACGCCGGGCTTGGTGGTGTCCGGCTGCGTCTCCCAGGTGTAGGTCGCGCCGGGCAGGTCGCCGGCGTTCGCGATGGAGTCCTCCGGGCGCAGGTCCTTGGCGCCGTTTTCCACAGTGCGCACCTTGGGTGCGGGGGCGAGGGTGTCGGCCTGCGGGCGCACGGTGACGGTGACGTCGACGGTGTCGGTGGAGCCGTCCGGGTAGGTCACCTTCACCGTGCCGGGCTTGTCGCCGGGGGTGGAGGTGTCGGGGGCGCTGTCCCACTCGACCTTGGTGCCTGCCGGCAGGTCGGCAAGGTTGCCGATGGACGCGGCCGCGTCCGGGGTGGCGCCGTTGTCCACGGTCTGTTCCGCGGCGGTGGGGGCGTAGTCGTCGGCAAGCGGGGTGACCGTGACGGTCACGGTGATGGTGTCGACCGTGTCGTCCGGGTACACCACCCGCACCTCGACGTTGTCGAACGTGCCGGGTTTGTCCGTCGACGGCGGGTTGACGAACTCGAAGTGCGTGCCGGCCGGCAGCGAGTCCGCATTCGCCACGGCAGTGCGGGCGTCGAGCGCATTCTTCGCCTTGACCGTGACGTCTTGGCCGTTGGGGTCGTTGGTCGTGTTCATCGGCGCTGCTGGCTTCGGCGTCACGTTGACCTGCACCGGCACGTCCTCGGTGGAGCCGTCCGGGTAAGTCACGCGCACCACCGCGTCCTGGGTGCCGGACGACGAGGTGTCAGGTTCGGTGGCCCAGGCGAACGTGGTGCCGGCGGGCAGGTTGCCGATGTTGGTGATCGCCGACTCGGGGTACGCCTTCGCACCTTCGACCACGTCGATGGTCTGGCCCTCAGGCGTGTTGGTGTCCGACTGCGGGCGCACCGTCACGGTCTTGGTGACCTTTTCGGTGGAGCCGTCCGGGTACGTCACCACCACGGTGACCTGCTGCTGCCCCGGCTTCGAGGTGTCCACGGGGTTTTCCAGCGCCAGGGTGGTGCCTTCCGGCAGGTCGGCCTCGTTAGTCAGCACGTCTTCCGGGGTGACTGCTTGGCCGTTGTCGACGGTGATGTCGGCGCCCTTCGGGTCGGTCGTGTCCGAAAGCGGGCGCACGGTGACCTTCACCGGCACTGTGTCCACGCTGCCGTCGGGATAGGTGACGATGACGTTGGTGGTGTACGTGCCGGGTTTGTCGGTCGACGGTTGCGTTTCAAAGGCGAACTTGGTGCCCTCCGGCAGGTCGCCGGCGTTGGTGATGGAGTCCTTCGGGTCCAACGTGCTGCCGTTGTCCACGGTCCGCTCCTGGCCCTCGGGGTTAAGCGCGTCGGCCTGCGTGCGCACGACCACGTTCACCGGGACCTTTTCGGTGGACCCGTCAGGGTAGGTGACCACCACGACGGCGTCCTTCGAACCCGGGGAGGAGGTGTCGGGTGCGCTCTCCCAGGCAATCTTGGTGCCCTCCGGCAGCGACCCTGCGTCCGCGATGGAGTCTTCCGCCTTCGGGGTGGCGCCGTTGTCGACGGTTTGCGTCTTCGCCGCCGGGGCGTACTGGTCCGCCTGGGTGCGGACCTCCACCTGCACCTTGACTTCGTCGGTCGTGCCGTCGGGGTAGGTCACGCGCACCACGCCGTCCTTGGTGCCCGGCGTGGAGGTGTCCGGGGTGGTGGCCCATTCGATGCGGGTGCCGTCGGGAAGCTGCTGGTTCGGCAGCAGGGACAGCGCCGGGTCGAGTTCCGTGTTCTGGTCCACCACCTGCACCGCGGGCTGCGGGTCGTACTGCTCGTTTTGCGCCGTCACCGTGACCTTCACGGGGACCTTGTCCACGCTGCCGTCCGGGTAGGTCACCACCACGACGGCGTCCTTAGTGCCCGGCGTGGAGGTGTCCGGCGCCTTCTCAAAGGCGAAGGAGGTGCCTTCCGGGAGGTCGCCTGCGTTGCTTATCGACGCCTCCGGGTCCACCTCAGCCCCATTGTCCACCGTCTGCTGCGTTCCGGACGGGTCGAACTGCTCCGCCTGGGAGCGCACGTGCACCGTCACCGGCACGCGGTCCACGGTGTCGTCGGGGTAGGTGACAATAACGTAGGCCTGCTTGTCGCCGGACGTGGAGGTGTCCACCGGCGACTCGAAGCGGTAGAACGTGCCGGTCGGCATGTCGTCGGCGTTGGCGATGGAAGCGCGCGCGACCGGAGTGTCGCCCAGGTTCACCGTCTGGTCCTGGCCGGCCGGGTCGTTGGTCTGGTTCAGCGGCTTCGTAGGCGCCGGGGTGATGCGCACTGTCACCGGCACGCGGTCCACGGAGCCGTCGGGGTAGGTCACAACCACCACGGCTGGGACGTCGCCGACGTTGTCGGTGGAGGGAGCCTTCTCCCAGGTGTACGTCGCATCGCCGGGCAGGTCCACCACGTTCGAGATGGCGGAGCGGGCCTCCGGCGCGGACGTGCCCACGACAGCCTCGGTGGTCTGGCCCTGCGGGGTGAACGTGTCCGCCTGCGCGGTCGGATTGACCGTGACGGCGGCGTAGACCGTCTCCTGGGAGCCGTCCGGGTAGACCACCTGCACGGGGATCTTGTACTCGCCCGGTTTGGTGCCCGCGGGCGGGGTGGCGGTGAACCCGCCGGTTCCCGCGTCCGACGCGGGCTGCGTGGTCCAGCCGGAAACGGGGTTTCCGGAGGCATCGACAGGCGTGCCGTACGTGAACTTCGTGCCGGCCGGCACGGACGTGTCCGTCTGGTTGAGGGTGACCGCGCTGCCGGGGAAAGTTTCCTTGGCGGGGTAGGCCGGCTGGCTCACCGCGTTTTGGCCCTTGGCCACAAGGAAGGAGTCGGAGGCGAGCAGGTCGCCGACGCCGCTGTACAGCGTTGCGGAGTACACGGTGCCGGCGGCCGCAGACGGGTCCGAGGACACCTGGAAGGTGCACGCGTTTGCGTCGGCGAGGGAGGACACCGGGCATTCCTTGACCACCTTGCCGGTGGTTTCATTGCGCCAGACAATGCGGTTGCCCTGCACCGGCGGGAGGGTGCCGGTGACGTTGAGCTGCGCGGTGCCGCCCAGCGGCGCAGGGTTGAGCAACTGGTCGTAGTTGGTGATGTCCAGCTTCACCGGGCCGTAGGGCAGGACCGCGAAACCGAAGTTGTAGAAGTTGTCCGGCGCCGGGTTCATGCCCGGCACAATTGCCGCGGCCGGGCGGGGCGCTTCGCCTGCGTTGTCGTTGTACTTCTGGAACACGGGGGTGGGGAACGGCGAGTAAGCGTTGACCTGCTGGCCGTTCGGGTCCGTGACCCACATGTACATGCGCGAGTTGCCGGTGAGGTCCTTGTAGCCGGTGCGCAGGGTGTACTGTCCGTTCGCGTCGGTTTTGCCGGTGACGGTCACCGCGATCGGCTCTTTGCCAGCTGCCCGCATGTCCTTGAGCATGGCCTGGATCGCGCCGGCGCGCTGCGCCAGCGTGATCTTGGAGTCGTTTTCGATCGCCTCGACACGTTTCTGAGCCTCCGGAGTCAGCACCGAAGCGAAGACGTTGTAGCCCTCGAGGTTGGTGTCGCCGTCGCCTGTGTTGCGGGTGGGCGGACCGACCGTGCGGTCGCCCTTGAGCGTGTCCATCCACACAAAGCCGGAGATAGTGTCCGTCACCGACAAGGTGACGGCCGGGTTGGACAGTGGGCCGAGCGGGTCCACCTTGACGTTGGGGGCGGACATGTAGTTCTTGGCGGGGTCCACCGCCTCTGTGAGGAAGATGCCGGTGCGCTGCATGTTGGTGCCGACCAGCTGGAACATGCCGGACGCGTCCGCCGGGTACTGGCCGGAGCCCGGGGCAACTCCAACCCAGGAGTTGGGCACGATGCCGCCGGATTGGCGGGTGTAGACGTACGGGTTTCCGGTCTCCGGGTTGACCAGGTCTTTCTCCGCCACCCACAGGCGGTAGGCCTGCTGGCCGTTGCCCACGCCGGAGGCGTCGAATAGGTGGGGATTGCCGTTGGCGTCGTAGAAGGAGACGTAGTTGCCCTTTTTGTCCTTGACCAGGTTGCCCTTGGCGTCGCGCATGCGGAGGTCGAAGGCATACGCGCCGGCATCCTGCCCTGCCAGGCGCTGGGACTGGGCCGCGTAGACGGGCGAAAGCGTGCCGTCCTTGTCGCGGAACTGCATGAACACCGTCACGCCGTTGAGACCCATGGTGTCGGAGATGCTCGACGGCGCGGTCGTTTCCATCACGCCGACGCGCCCCGATAGCAGGTTTGCGGCATTGGTGAGGTCGATGGCGCTGTTGACATAGCCGTTTTTGATCGCGTCTGCGTCAATCGTTCCGGCCGGGGCAGCCCACTTCGGGTCGGCAGGGTTGCTGTTAGTGACGGCTTCGGCGTCGGGGGTGGACTCCGGGGAGACCACCGCGTGGGTGAGTGGGGCAACGGTGGCGATGGCGAGTGCGGCGGCCGCGATGGACGTGCCGCGGTGGCGGGAAGTGACGTGCGTGCTCAAAAGAGGGGGTCCTTTTCCGTTTGATGGTGTCAGTCCGGTGCGAAGCAGCAGGTGCGCTACCGGGCAGTGACGCCCGGCAGAGACTCCTATAAAAGTATGAAGCCTTCGTGATCAATTTGCCAGGGTTATCCGAAAGAAAATCGCTGAAATCATTCGGCGGTTCACGCGAGGTGCAGGACTCGGTGCGGCACGGGAGCAGGACGTAAGATGGCGCGCATGCTCAACCCCGTGCACCTGGTGCTCGGCGAGGACGATTTCCTCGCAGAGCGCGCAACCAAAGCCATCGTCGCCCAGGCCGGCGAGGGCGTGGAGGTGACCACCCTGCGCGCCGGCGACGTCTCCGAAGGCGAAATCGCGATGGCGACCAGCCCGTCGCTGTTCGCGGAGGACCGCGTCGTGGTGGTCAAGCACGCCGAGCTCGCCGGCAAAGAACCCACCGAGATCCTGCTGCAGGCCTGCGTGAACCCCGCGCCGGGCATCACGCTGATCGTCGAGCACACCGGCGGCGGACGCCAGAAGGCGATGGTGAAGAAGTTCGCCAAGGTCGCCGAGGTGCACAAGGCCGATCCGCTGAAAGACAACGAACGCCGCTCGTGGCTCATGGAGGAGTTCCGCAGCCACGGCGTGCGCCCCACCCCGGACGTGGCCGCCGCGGTGCTGGAGTCGGTCGGCTCGGACCTGCGCGAGCTTGCCTCCGCGGTGAGCCAGCTGGTCAGCGACACCGAGGGCGAGCTCACCGTCGAGGCCGTGCGCGCTTACTACGTGGGCGTGGCTGAGGTCGCCGGCTTCGACATCGCGGATCAGGCGGTGGCGGGGCGCGCGGACCGGGCGCTCGCGTCGACGCGCCGCGCCCTGCAGCTGGGCACCAGCCCGGTGTCCATCGCGGCGGCGCTCGCGCGCAAGGTCGGCGACATCGCCAAGCTGCACGGCGTGCGCGGCAACCCGGACCAGCTGGCGCGCACCGTCGGCATGCACCCGTACGTGGCGAAGAAGACCATGCAGGTCGCGCGCCAGTGGAGCGGGGACGCGGTCTCGCACGCGGTGATCATCGTCTCCGACCTCGACGCCGAG
This sequence comes from Corynebacterium sp. ACRQP, assembly GCF_022345915.1. Classification (NCBI taxonomy): domain Bacteria; kingdom Bacillati; phylum Actinomycetota; class Actinomycetes; order Mycobacteriales; family Corynebacteriaceae; genus Corynebacterium; species Corynebacterium sp. ACRQP. The sequence goes on from NZ_JAKRMZ010000003.1 coordinate 67,871, forward strand.
GTGAAGGGCCAGGGCGGCGACCCGGAGTTCGCCCTCGAAAACGCGGTGCGCCGCATCGCGGAGCTGGCATGATCGCGCCGGGCGATCTCGCGGTCATCGTCGGGCTCAACCTGGTCGGCGCCGCCGCTCCGGGCCCGGACATGGTGCTGCTCATGCGCACCGCGACCCGCTCGCGCAAGCACGCCTGGGCGACCAACCTAGGCATCCACACCGGCGCGGCGCTGTGGTTCACGCTCACCGTCGTGGGCGCGGCTGCGCTGCTGCACGCGGTGCCGCAAGCGGTCTCCGTGATCCAAGTCGTCGGCGGCGCGGCGCTGATCTGGATGGGCCAGCACAACCTGCGCGGCGGGCTGCGCGACAGGCACGACCCGCCGGCGGACCTGGACGAAGCCGTCCACCGGTTGGGCTCGGTGCATGCTGCCTATCGACGGGGCCTGGTCACCAACCTGGCCAACCCCAAAATCGTGGTCGCGCTTACCGCAATGATCGCGCCGCTTCTGCCCGCGAACCCCTCGCTGGCCACCGCGGTGATCGTCATCGCCTCGCTCTGGCTCAGCTCGTTCGCCCTGTTCGGGGTGATCGCGCAGGTCACTTCCGCCGAGCGTGTGCGCCGGAAGTTCCTGCGCGCCGGGCCCTATATAGACATCGCCGCGGGCGCGTTTTTCATGGTGGTCGGCGCGGTGCTCATCGCCCGCGGGCTTGTCAGCGTGTTCTAGAGGTAGCGGCGCAAGAACTGCGCCGTTTGGCGCGTCGCGTCGGGCGAGTCGAACCAGGTGTGGCCGCCGCCCTCGACGCGCTCGATGCGCACCGGCGCGGAGCAGTTTTCGAAGTCGAAGGTGGTAATGGAACCGGAGCGTGACTGCGACGCCACCATGGAGCAATCGTTCTTGCGGGCGAAGGTGCGCGCCACCGATTCGACGGACTCGAAAGGCGCGCCGTGGCGGAAACCGCCGTTGTAGCCCACCACGCCGTCGTTGGTGCCGTGCATGATCATCGTCGGCACCTCGCCGGAAGTGCAGCCCGTGACGGTGGGGGAGTAGAAAGCGCCCGCCACCGACGCGATACCGCGCACCGTCTCCGGGGCGTGGCAGGCCAGCGCGGCGACCATGCCGCCGCCGTTGGACAGGCCTACGGCGACGGTGCGGGAGGTGTCGGCGTTGTAGCGCGAAGCGACGTCGTCAAGCACGGCTTTTGTGTACGCGACATCCTCATCGATGCTGGTGGCCGCGTACGGCGCGCCGCCCCACGCGTTGTCCACGCCCTGGCCGTAGACCACGATCGCGTCCGTGAACTGGCTCTCCAAGTTGGAGTAGTCGTGCATGTTGGCAGAGGTGTGGTGCCAGCCGCCGAAGCCCAGCACCACCGGGTAGGACTTCTCCGCGTCGAAGCCGCGCGGCAGCACCACGTCGTAGGTGCGGCTGCGCCCGTCCACCGTCAGCGAGTGGGTGTGCTCGCGCGACGGGGAGGTGACCTTGCCGTTTTTCACCATCGGAATCGCAATCGCGATGCTGGCCAGAAGTGCGGCCAGCACCCCGAGCGCACGCACCTGCTCCGGGTCCACGCCCGGGGCGTAGCGGGCCAGAAGCTCCTCAAATTCGGGCGAGGAGCTCAGCTGCTGCGCCTCGGCCGGCGCCGGCAACGACAGAGACAGGGAAGTGGCAAGCGCGGCAGCCAGCGCGCGGCGGGAGTGTTTCACGGCAGTATTCTTTTCTCTTCAAAGGGGGTCTTGACACACGAAACGCCCCGTGCACCGGTTCAACGATGCACGGGGCGAAACACGATGGAATTAGTCCATCTTGTTCAGGGCGCGGGCCATGTTGGACTTCTTGTTCGCCGCGGAGTTGCGGTGGAACACGCCCTTGGTCACAGCCTTGTCCAGCTTGCGGGAAGCCACGCGCAGCTGCGCCTCAGCGGCAGCCTTGTCGCCGGACTCCACAGCCTCGCGGAACTTGCGGATCTCCGTGCGGGTGGCGGAGCGGACGGACTTGTTGCGCATGCGGCGCTTCTCGTTGGTGAGGACGCGCTTCTTCTGCTGCTTGATGTTAGCCATCTGTGTGAAATACCTCTTGGTTTCTCAATCGAACGTGGATGTCGTCGTCCCAGCCGGGGTATCTTGCGCACAGCTTTGGCTATGAACGCGAACCCAAGGTCCTGCCCGCGTAGCAGTGCGCACCCGAAGGTGGCCGGTAACGGTCAACTCGAGCAGGATAACAGCACCGGCGGTGCGGGCCAAACTGCCCTTACAACCACTGGAAGCGCTCACGCAGCGTGTTTGCCACCCGCTCGAAGCGGCGCTGCGGCACGGTGGTGCCGCGCCGGTGCACGTCCGCCTCCGGCACCACGAGTGTTTTGTCCAGGCGCACCCAGCACGGATGGCCCGAGGCGTCCCAGTCGCCGGGGCCGATTTCAAACCAGCGGTCGTCCTCCGCGTGCTCTTCTTCCGGGGAGATGAGCAGGCCCAGGATGTCGCTGTGTTCGCGGCCCACCACCAGCATGGAGCGCTCTTTCGGCGGGTGCGACGGCACGGTCACCCACACCACCTCGCCGGGTTCGGCGCCGCCGTCCATGTCGGGGGCGTAGTAGACGTTGCGGGGCACCGAGCCGGTGGGGCGCACGTCCACGCGCGAGGCGCGCTTGCGGCGCATCTCAATCTGGTTGGTCACCCGGTCGTGCAGCAGGGCCAGGCCTTGGTCGAGCGATGCCGTGCGGGGTCGCGCGCCTTTGCGCTTAAATCGCTCGAACGCCACGTTGGCACCTCCACATTGCAGTTATCTGCAACCTTAAGCTTTCGTGTCTGCCGGGACAAGGGGTTTCTGCCGATCGGCTGAAATTCCCCGCAGCGCCCACAGCAGGAGGGCGGTGCACACGACGGTCATCAGCGAGGCACCCAGCATCTGCTGCCAACCGATCTCCGTCGCGTTCGGGTCCACCATGTCCAGCGCCCCGTAGCCGAAGAAGATCGAGTTGCTCACGGCGTGCAGCGCAATCGACGCCTCGAGCCCGCCCGTGCGCCAGGTCAGCACCGCGGTGCACACGGCGAAAATGGCGATGTCGATGAGCCCGACCCAGTTGTAGGCGTGGCCCGCCACAAAGGCGATGCCCGGCAGCAGGTAGGCCAGCCACGCGGGCGCCCGCCACTGCCCGAGGATCTGCGGCAGCGCGCCGCGGAAGAGGAACTCCTCGGCGGCGGACTGCAGCGGCACGGCGATCAGCAGGGCCGCGAGGAGGGTCAGCCGGAACGGGTTGACGGTGGCTTCGGCGGGGGCGCCCCGGAAGGCGTCGATAAGCACTTGCGCCCCGTAGACCGCGCCGACGACTGCAAGCGCGCGCCCGAACACACCCCACCGCATGCGGAGCGCGGTGCTGAACAGCGCGGACGGGCGGCGGCCCGCGATGCGCGCGGCGAGAAACGGCGCCGGCAGGATCGCAGCGATGATCAGCACCTGGACAAGCGGGCTGAGCGGGTCCGCCCCGCCCTCGACGAGCATTTCGAAGTCGCGGCCGGAGATCCCCGCGGCCAGCCCGAGGGCGATCACCGACGCAACCGCAAACAGGGCCACGAACGCGACCAGCACCACGAGCTCAATCAGCGCCCGCCACCACGTGGCGGGCCGGTGGCGGGCAACGAGTCCTAAACGGTGGTAAGGCATGGTGCATACCGTAGCGCGGGGTGCGCAAAGTAGGATGTGGCAACTATGGCCGCCAAATCGAAAAACTTTGCAGAGGAAACGTTCACGGACCCCGCCCGGATCCGCAACTTCTGCATCATCGCGCACATCGACCACGGCAAGTCCACGCTGGCAGACCGCATTTTGCAGCTGTCCAACGTCGTCGACGAGCGCGAGATGCGCGACCAATACCTCGACAACATGGACATCGAGCGCGAACGCGGCATCACCATCAAGGCGCAGAACGTGCGCCTGCCGTGGGTGCCCAAGACCGGCGATCACGTCGGCGAGCAGATGGTGCTGCAGATGATCGACACCCCAGGCCACGTGGACTTCTCCTACGAGGTCGCCCGCAGTTTGGACGCGTGCGAGGGGGCAATTTTGCTTGTCGACGCAGCGCAGGGCATCGAGGCGCAAACCCTGGCCAACCTCTACATGGCCATCGACAACGACCTCGAGATCATCCCGGTGCTGAACAAAATCGACCTGCCGGCGGCGGACCCGGAGAAGTACGCCCTGGAGATCGCCAACATCATCGGCTGCGAGCCGGAGGACGTGCTGCGCGTTTCCGGCAAGACGGGCGAGGGCGTGCCGGAGCTGCTGGACCGCGTGGTGGACCTGATTCCTTCGCCTTCCTCCCCGTCGGGCGCGGCAGCGACCGACGCCGACGCACCGGCCCGCGCGCTGATCTTCGACTCGGTGTACGACACCTACCGCGGCGTGGTCACCTACATCCGCATGATGGACGGCAAGCTCGAGCCGAACCAGAAGGTGCAGATGATGAACACCGGCAAGACGCTGGAGATCCTCGAGATCGGCGTCGTCTCGCCCACCATGAAAAAGACGAAGGGCTTGGGCCCCGGCGAGGTGGGCTACCTCATCACCGGCGTGAAAGACGTCCGCGACACCCGCGTCGGCGACACCGTCACCTGGGCCTCCAAGGGCGCCGAGGAGCCGTTGGAGGGCTTCGAAGACGTCAAGCCGATGGTCTACTCGGGCCTGTTCCCGGTGAGCCAGGAGGACTTCCCCACGCTGCGCGAAAGCTTGGAGAAGCTGCAGCTTAACGACGCTTCCTTGACCTGGGAGCCGGAAACCTCCGTCGCGCTGGGCTTCGGCTTCCGTTGCGGATTCTTGGGCCTGTTGCACATGGAGATCACGCGCACCCGCCTGGAGCGCGAGTTCGACCTGGACCTGATCTCCACCGCACCGTCCGTGACCTACCGCGTGGTGGCCGAGGACGGCACCGAGCAGATCGTGCACAACCCGTCGGACTGGCCCAGCGGCAAGATCCCCGAGGTCTACGAGCCGATCGTGAACATGACCATCATCGTGCCCCAGGAGTTCGTGGGCTCCACGATGGAGCTGTGCCAGTCCAAGCGCGGCCAGATGAAGAACATGGAGTACCTCTCCGAGGACCGCGTGGAGCTGCGCTACATCATGCCGCTCGGCGAGATCATCTTCGACTTCTTCGACATGCTGAAATCCCGCACCAAGGGCTACGCCTCGCTGAACTACGAGGAGGCCGGCGAGCAGCTGGCCGACCTGGTCAAGGTGGACATCCTGCTCCAGGGCGAGCCGGTGGACGCCTTCTCCGCCATCGTGCACAAGGATTCCGCGCAGTGGTACGGCAACAAGATGACCAAGAAGCTCAAGGAGCTCATCCCGCGCCAGCAGTTCGAGGTGCCGGTCCAGGCCGCCATCGGCTCGAAGATCATCGCCCGCGAAAACATCCGTGCGCTGCGCAAGGACGTGCTGTCCAAGTGCTACGGCGGCGACATCTCCCGTAAGCGCAAGCTTTTGGAGAAGCAGAAGGCCGGTAAGAAGCGCATGAAGAACATCGGCTCTGTCACCGTGCCGCAGGAGGCGTTCGTGGCGGCGCTGTCCACCGACGGCGAGGAGTAGCGGCCAGCGCCCACCCCACCCGCCGCCGGTGCCACATGTGACAGAACGAATGTCACATTTGGCACTCTTCCCGGGTCGCGCAAGAAGCCGATGGCACATCCGTCACCGGACCCCGAGCTTCTGCTTCAGCACCGCCTCCACCACCTCGACGCACTGACGCATGCTCCTGGAGGCAGTGCGTGGCACCGTCCAGCCGTGCATTATCGATGTCAGATTGATCGACGAGTCCAATTGCCGCTGTTCGTAGGTCCAGTGGTGGCTGCCGTCGTACATGATCCCCAATTTCAGCTCGGGGATGGCGAAGTCGAAGGTGGTGACCACCCTGCCGCCGACTACCAGCGGGTATTGCTCCACCAGCATCAGGTTGTATTTTTCCACCACTGGCTGCAGGAGCAGGCGCAGCTCCGTTTCTTTCGGCGAATCGGCGGTGTCGCGGGAGAGATTGAGTACCTTCGAGAGCCACCGCTTGCTCAGTTGGCCCGCGGCGGCCTGCTGCAGCTCCGGGACCTGCAGCCCCAGGTGGCGCCGGACGCAGTCCACGAGCTGCACCGCCCGGACCACCTCCGCTGCAACGCCCGGGACCGGCTCCGTCTGCCACGAATGTTCGCCGGCTCGAATCTGCTGCAAGGCCTGGATGGTTGCCCGGGCCGGCGTGGCGGTGCGGATAGGCATGCCGCGGTGGGTGAGTGTCCAGGTTTCGGTGTGGGGCGCTCGCAGCCGAGCAACCGCGGGTCGGAAGGTGGAGGCAGGCAGTGTCGCCCGGACGGCCGCCCGTAGCGTCGTGTCCGCCCCTTCCACCAGGTACGGCAGTCGGTACAGCGCCAGCGCCGAGAAGCCGCAGACCACGCTGCCGGGCCGTTCGGAGGCGTGCACCACCGCGCGCACGGCTGCGGCGACGTCGTAGCGTTCCCGGCGCGGGTGGTGTCGCGCGGCCAGTTGCGTTGTCCACTCGTCGTGCCCAAACCGTTCGTGAACGAATAGTCGCTTGCTCACGCGCAGGTAGTACTGCTTGGGTTGCATCTGGTCGGCGCGCAGGATCACCGGGTCGAATTCAATTTCCATGCCGTCGTGCATAGGTATATGACGCTCCGAGCTGCGCCTCGGTTCCTACAATCGCCGTATGCGCGAAATCGAAATCACCCGCGGCGGGTTCACCGTCTTCGCCCGCGTTGTCGGCGACCCCAAGGCCCCGGCGCTGCTGTACCTGCAGGGCGGGCCGGGGTTTCCGGCGCCGCGCCAGCGCTTCGCGTGGATCACCCACGCGCTTGAGCGTGGCTACCAGGTGGTGCTCTTAGACCAGCGCGGCACCGGCCGCTCCACCCGCATCGACGCCGCTACACCTTCGCTTATCGACGCTAAAGTGCTCACGCAGCTGCGCGCCGACGAGATTGTCGCCGACGCCGAAGCGCTTCGCGAGGAGATGGGGCTGAAACGGTGGGACGTGCTGGGGCAGTCCTTCGGCGGGTTCTGCCTCATGCACTACCTGGCCGCGCGCCCGGAGGGTGTGGGCAGGGCGTTGTTTACCGGAGGCGTGCCGTCGATAAGCAAGGGCGCGGACGAGGTGTACCGCGCGACGTTTGCCAAGCTGAAGCACCGCCACCTGCAGTTCAACGAGGCCTACCCGGCTGCCGAGGCGATGGTGCGCGAGGTGTGCCGCCACCTGGAGGCGCAGGAGGAGCTGCTGCCGACGGGGGAGCGCCTCAGCGCGCGCCGGCTACGCACTGTGGGTATCGAGCTGGGCCGCGAGGGTGGCTTCGAATCCTTGGCGCGGCTGTTCGAGGCGCCGTTCCACCAAAACGGGCGCCTGCGCACCGATTTCCTGGCGGAGGTGGGCGAGCGCGTCAGCTTTGCCAAAGGCCCGCTGTACGCCGCGGTGCACGAAAGCATCTACGGCGGGACGGTGCCGGGTGCGACCAACTGGGCGGCCGAGCGGGTATCGGCCGAGTTGGACGGGTTCAGCCCGCACGCACACCCGGACGATGCGGAGTTCTACCTCACCGGCGAGCACATCTTCCCGTTCCAATTCGATGAGGATCCGGCGCTGCGCCCGTTCGCACAAGTCGCCCACGACCTGGCGGAAAAGGACGACTGGCCCAACCTGTACGCGGGATTGGGCAGCGACTACGACGCGTATGCGGCGGTGTACACCGACGACATCTTCGTCCCGCGCGAGCTGTCGCTCGAGACCGCGTCGGCGATCGGCGCGCAGGTGTTCGAAACCGACCAGTTCCAGCATGACGGGCTGCGCCGCCACGGCGAGGCGGTGCTGGGCCGCCTGCTGGACATGGCCGGGGTGTAAAGGGGCCTAGAGCTCCGGCAGATCGTCGCCCACGGATGGGTAGGACGGCTGCGCGCCGGGCCGGGTGACGGAAAACGCGCCGACGCGAGAGGCGAACGCCGCGGCGTCGGCCATGCTGTCGCCTTCGAGGATGCGGTGGCAGAACGCGCCCGCGAACGAGTCGCCGGCGCCGACGGTGTCCACCGCCTCCACCTTGGGCGAGTCGATGTGGGTCAGCTCCTCGGCGGTGGCGACGAGCGCGCCGGCGGAGCCGAGGGTGAGCACCACGGAGGCGAACCCGGCTTCGAGCAGGCGGCGGGCGAGGTCCTCCGGGGTGCCCGCGTCGTCGAGGCCCAGCTGCTCCAAGATCAGGCCAGCTTCGTGCTCGTTGGCCATCAGGGGATCGGCGGCAAGCAGGGACTTACGCGGCACGTCGACGACGGGGGCGAGGTTGATCACCACGCGCCCGCGCGCCAGCTCCACGGCGCGCGCGAAGCCGTCGGCCGGGATCTCGCCCTGCAGCAGCACCAGCTCGGCGGTCTCCACGGCTTCGACGTGCCTGTCCACGAACTCCGCGCCCACCAGCGCGTTCGCCCCCGGCACCACGAGCACGGTGTTCTCGCCGTTGGCGGCCACGGTGATCACGGCCAAGCCGGTGACCTCCTCGACTTCTTCGACGTGGCGCATGTCCACCCCGGCCTCGCGAAGGATCGCGGTGGCAGTATCCGCGTTGGCGTCGGTGCCGGTCGCGCCGACGAGCACCACCGGGGTGCCCAGCTTCGCCGCGGCGACGGCCTGGTTCGCGCCCTTGCCGCCGGCGGTGATCCCGCCGCCGGAGCCCAGCAAAGTTTCGCCGGGGGTGGGGTGGCGCTCCACGTTGACGGTCAGGTCGGCGTTGATGGATCCGACGACGCACATACTCATGTGCGCTAACTTACAGCACCCGGTTACAGCACAGCGTCGAGCAGCTCGCGCGTGTACGGGTGCTGCGGCGCCGCCCAGATCTCTTCGGTCGCGCCCTGCTCCACGATGCGCCCGTGCCGCATCACCGCCACGGTGGGGCACAGCTCGCGCGCGACCCTCAGGTCGTGGGTGACAAAAATGAGCGTGTGCTTGCCGACGGTATCGCGCAGCAGCTCCAGCACATGGTCTTGGATGGTGGCGTCGAGGGCGGAGACGGGCTCGTCGGCAAGCAAAATGCTCGGGCGTGGGGCCGCGGCGCGCGCAATGGAGATGCGCTGGCGCTGCCCGCCGGAAAATTGCCGTGGCGTGCGGTCGCCGGTGCCCTCGAGCCCAACGCGCGCGAGCACTTCGTCGGCGCGGGCGGCATCGACGCCTGCCTCGCGTATCGACGTCCTCACGGCCATCCGCGGATCCAGCGAGGAGTACGGGTCCTGGAAGACCATCTGCACGTCGCCCGCCACGCCTACGGTGCCGGCGGTCGGCTCGCGCAGGCCGGCGATGAGGTGCAACAGCGACGTTTTGCCGGAGCCGGAGCCACCGACGATGGCGAGGCGCTCGCCGGCGCGCACGGTCAGGTAAACGTCGTCGACGGCCAGGGTGTGCCCGCGCCGCAGCGAGACCCCGTCGAGCGTCACCACCGGATCGCCGAGTGCTGTCGGTGCTGCGGGCGGGCCGGGCACCGCGGCCGCGGCGAGCGCCTTGGCGTAGTCGGAGTCCGGCGCCATCATGCGCCCACCCTTGAATACGAGCACCCGGTCGGTCATGCGGCGCACCACGGCGAGGTCGTGGGAGATGAACAGCAGCGCCATGCCGCGTTCGCGCACGAGGCGGTCGAGAAGCTCCAGGATCTCCGCCTGCACGATGGCATCGAGGGCGGTGGTGGGCTCGTCGCAAATCAGCACGTCCGGGTTCTGCGACAGGGCCAGCGCGATGAGCACGCGCTGGCGCTGCCCGCCGGACAGCTCGTGCGGGTAGGCGCCCGGCCGGTCCACGCCGACCTCGCACAGAAGCTCGCGGGAGACGAGTTTGCCGATTTTCTTCAGCGGGTCCAGCGCCGTCATCGGCTCCTGGAACACCATCGCGACTTTCCTGCCGCGCACGCGCCGGCGCACGCGGTCCGGGGTGCCCACCATCTCGGTGCCGTCGACGGTGATGGAGCCGGTCGCGGGCAGGTCGCTCAACCCCATGATGGAAAGCGCGGTGACGGACTTGCCGGAGCCGGATTCGCCGATGATGCCCACGCGTTCGCCCGGCGCGACGGAAAAGGTGATGTCGTCGAGGATGCCGGGGATGGATAAGTGCTTAACGTCGATCATCAGCGTGTCCCAGAAGGTTGAAGCCCAGCACGGTCAGCGCGATTGCGGCACCCGGCCACAGCGCCAGGTGCGGGGAGGTGGCCAGGTACGGCTGGGAGGCCTGCAGCATGCGGCCCCAGGAGGCGTAGGGCGCGGGCGCGCCGAGCCCCAGAAACGACAGGCCGGCTTCTGCCAGGATGGCCAGCGCGACTGCGACGGAGACTTGGGTGAGCACGAGCGGCCAGATGTTCGGCAGGACGTGCCGCCACGCGATCGCAGGCCCGGACACCTTGGCGATGCGCGCGGCCAGGATGTAGTCGCGCTGCATCACCTGCATGGTCCCGGCGCGCGCCACGCGCACGAAGGCGGGGATGCCTGCGATGCCGATTGCCAGCACCACAATCCAGATGGATGCGCCGAACACGGCGGTGAACACGATCGCCAAAAGCAGCGCGGGGAAGGCGAGCAGCAGGTCGGCGCCGGCCATGACCACCCGCGAGGCGCCGCGGCGCATGCCAGCCCAGATCCCCAGCGGCACGCCAACCAAGCCCGACAGCGCAACCGCACCCACAGCCACGGTCAGCGTCAGCCGCGCGCCGTCCATGACGCGCGAGAGAATGTCGCGGCCGAACTGGTCGGTGCCCATCCAGTGCGTCGCGGAACTACCTTGCAAGCGCGCGGCGACCTCGGTCTGTAGCGGGTCGTAGGGCGTCCACACGAGCGACAGCAGCGCCGCGAAGGCCACCAGCGCGACGATCGCCGCGCCAACTTTGCGCTGCCAGCTCATGCCTGCCTCCGAATCCGCGGGTCCACCACCGTGTAGGTCAGGTCCACGATCAGGTTCACCACCAGGGTGAACGCCACGATTACCATCATCACGGTTTGGACGGTGGCCAGGTCGCGGTTGCCTACTGCGTCGAGAAGCATGGTGCCCAAACCGGGGATGGTGAACACCCGCTCGATCACCACGGCGCCCACCACCAGCGACGCGAGCTGCACGCCGACGACCGTGATCACCGGCAGCGCGGCGTTTCGAAGCGCCGAGGTGAACAGCACATTGCCTATCGACGCACCAAGGGCCCTGCCCGTCCTCACATAATCCTTGCCCATCTCCTCGCGCACCGCGGCTGCGACGTAGCGCGTGAGGATCGAAGCCTGCACCAGTGCGAGCGAGGCCACCGGCAGCACCGCGTGCGCCGGCGTGCCCCAGCCGTTGGCCGGCAACCAGCCCAGGCGCACCGAAAACAGCGCCACCAGCGCGATGCCCACCAGAAACGACGGCACGATGATGCCCACCTGCGACAGCGCCCCGACGAACGCGCCGTCGGGGGAGTGGGTGCGCCGCGCCAGGTACACGCCCACCGGTACCGCAACGGCGAGCGAGACCGCCATCGCCACAAGGGTGAGGGTGAGCGACACCCCGGCGCGCTCGACCACCGTGTCGGTGATGTCTTTGCCGGAGGACATGGAGATACCGAAGTCGCCGGTGAGCAGCCCCGAAACCCAGTCGACGTACTGCACCGGCAGCGGCTGATCCAGCCCGAGGCGCGCCGACAGCTCCGCGACGGCTTCCTCGGTGGCCGAGACGCCCAGCGCCACGCGCGCCGGGTCGCCGGGCACGGCGCGCAGCAGGGTGAAGATGACCACGCTGGCCGCCGCGAGCAGCAGCACGAAGCGGAGGATGTGTTTTGCCAGCGTGCGGATCATTTCTCCACCTCGTTCAGCGGCAGCGAGTCGGTGACCACGTTCGGGTCCAGGCCGGAAACACCGGGGGCGTAGAGCACGATGTTCGGGGCGTTGGCCAGGGTCAGCGCCGCGGCGTCGTCCATGATCTGCTCGACCGCGCCGGCCATGTCGCCGGCGGCGATGCGCTCGCGTACCACCGCGTTGTCGTAGCCCAGGTAGTAGTCCGGGTTGCCAAAGAGCATGGGCACGTCGCGCGGCTCCACGTGGGCCACCAGCGAGGCCTGGTAGTCGTGGCCCTTGAGCACTTGGTTCAGCCAGACGGCGGGGAACTCGACGGTTTCGAGGCGCACGCGGAAGCCGACGGCGCGAAGCTGCGAGTAGATCAGCTCGCTCGCTTCTTGTGCGTACGGCCGGTTTGGCACGGTGATGGTGATCTCCGGGGTTCGCCCGGCGAGCAGCTCGCGGGCCTTGTCCGGGTCGAAGGGGTAGAAGTCGCGGCCCGGGTACCAGGGGTCCGTCGGGGGCACGGGCGCGCCGCCGGTGTCGGTGGCCAGGCCGTTGTAGACCACCTCGTTGACCGCCGTCCGGTCCACCGCGTACGCCACAGCGCGGCGCACGTTCGGGTCGTCGAAAGGCGCGCGGGTGTTGTTCATGGAAAGCAGCACCTCGCCGTTGGTGGTGCCCACCTCGACGCGGATGTCCTCCGGCAGCGTGTCGATCAGCTGCGGCGCCTGCATGCCCCACACCACGTCCGCGTCGCCCACGCGCAAGGCGTTGACGGCGGAGACCGGGTCGTCGAAGTAGCGGATCATCCCGTCGCGCGCGACGTCGCCGCCCCAATAGTCCTCCCGCGCGTCGAACTCGATGGCCTCGCCCACATCGAAGCGGGCCACGGTGTACGGCCCGGTGCCCAGGGGAGCGGTCGCAAGCCTATCGACGCCTGCCGGTGTCATCATCGCCCCCGTCAGGGTGCCCATGGACCACAGCCACGCGTCCTCGGCAGCGGTCCCGCCCTCGACGGTCACGCGCAGCGTCCGCTCGTTAACCACCTCGACGTCTGTGACCGGGTCCATCTGGGCCTTCAGCCCGTTGGTCCACTCGTTTTGCACGTAGTGGATGGAAAACGCGGCATCGTCCGCAGTAAACGGTTTGCCGTTGGCGAAGGTGACGCCGTCGCGCAGGTGGAACGTGAAGGTGCCGCCGTCGCGCTCCACACGTTCGGCGAGGTGGGGCACGGGGGCACCGGAGGCGTCGATACGCACGAGCGTTTCGTAGACGTTGCCCACCAGGGCCTGGGGTGCGGCGGCGCCGCCGGTGGTGGTGAAGTCCAGCCCGGCCGGTGCGCCGGAGGCGGCCACGACCACGTTGTCGCGCGGGGCGGAATCACCGCACGCGGCCAGAGGGAGGGCCAAGGCGGCCGCGGCCGCCAGAGTCCTTACATGCATGCGGGAAAGACTAGTGGATCTCGGATTCAGCCTGGAACCAGAGTGGGGAAGAGTGCCCGCGCACGTTGTTCAGGCCGAAGGAGAGCTTGTCCACGCGGAAGGTATGCACCGCGGCCTCGAGCACGTCGCCGTTGTGGGTCAGCGCCTTGATCTTCACGCGCAGCACCGGGGCGCCTTCGGCGATGCCCAGCTTGCCCGCGACGTCGGCATCCGCCTGCTCGATAGTGAAGGCGCGGGAGATGTTGTTGAAGTCCGCGCCCGCGCGGATGAGCTCGCGGTGGATGGACTGCTCGGAGGTGTCCACGGATTCGATGACCTCCGAGAGCACCGGCAGAAACGCCATCTGCTCAATCACCATGGGCTCGCCGTCGGCGCTGCGCACGCGGCGCACAACGAAGACCTCGTCGCCGGGGGTGATGCGCATGCACTCCGCCAGCTCCTCGCTGGCGGTGTCCAGGCCGAACTGCTCCATGTCCTCGCTCGGGTCCTTGCCCATGCGGAAGATCCAGGAGGTGTTGGACAGGATCTCCTCGAACGTCTCGGTGCGCGTGTTCGACAGCACCAGGGAGCGGCGGCCGCGGCCGGAGGACAGCAGGCCCTCGGCGCGCAGGGTGGCCACGGCCTGGCGCACCGGCCCGCGGGAGGTGTTGAACTGCTCGCACAGCTCCACCTCGCTGGGCAGCGACTCGCCGGCCGGAATGTGGCCCGCGAAGATCTCGTCGCGCAGGTAGTCCGCGATCTCCTCGTGCTGCTGCGGGCGGCGGAGTGGGCCGGTAGGCAGTTGCGCCATGTGCAGGATCACGTCCTTTTTCGACAACCGGGTATGTAACGACACCCGATACTAAACCAGCCGACGAATAACTCCTATTAGTTGGAGGCCTGTCCCGATTAACCCCAGGCTTCGGCGAGGATTTCCATGGACCGGCTCACCTCGTCGTGGCTGCCGGCCTGCAGCGAGATCATCAGCTCGTCGGCCTGGGCAGTCTTGCGGAACGCCTCCAAGTACTCGGCGACCTGCTCGCCGGTGCCCTCGGCGGTGTAGCGCAGCATGTCGATGATCTGGCGGCCCTGGTACGAGTTGACCACGGTGTCCAGCTGGTCGTCGGAAAGCTGCTTGCCCTGGCGCCCCATAAACGCGCGCACGCGGTTGCGGTGCACCACCTTCGTCTGGCGCTTCGCGTCCTCCTCGGTGTCGGCGGCGGTGACGTTGACCGCGGCGATACAGTACGGCTCCGGGTGGCGCTCGGACGGCTGGTAGTTGTCGCGGTAGTAGGCGGTGGCCTGCTCCAGGTGCTGCGGGGCGAAGTGGGAGGCGAACGCGTACGGCAGGCCCAGCTGCGCGGCCAAAGACGCGCCGAACATGGACGAGCCCAGGATGATCAGCGGCACGTTGGTGTTGAAGCCCGGCATGGCGGTCACGCCCGGCAGCGGCGAGGTGTTGGACAGCCACGCCTGCAGCTCCTGGACGTCCTGCGGGAAGTTCTCGGCGGCGCGCGGGTCGCGGCGCAGCGCCCGGCCCAGGGTCTGCTGGTCGGTGCCGGGCGCGCGGCCCAGGCCCAGGTCGATGCGGCCGGGGTAGAGCTCCTCCAGCATGCCGAACTGCTCGGCGATGACGTACGGGGAGTGGTTCGGCAGCATCACGCCGCCGGCGCCGAGGCGGATGCGGCTGGTCTTCGCACCGATGTGGCTGATCAGCACCGCCGGCGACGAGGAGACGATGCTGGACATGTTGTGGTGCTCCGCGTACCAGATGCGCGAATAACCTAAGGCCTCCGCCTGTTGGGCGAAGGCCACGGAGCGCTGCGTCGCCTCGCCGACGGATTCGCCGGGGTAGCGGGTGCAGAAATCGATGAGCGAAAGTGGGGCGTTCATGCGCCCCACCGTACTAGTCCCTGGTTTGCAGGACGGGGACAGCGTCGCCCTCCGCCGAGAGGTCTTCGCCCTCGACGGATTCCATCGTGCCCGGGATCATGGCGGGCTTGGGGCGGACAAAGTCCACGACCAGGCCGATGACGAAGGCGATGACCACCGGCACGACCCAGCCGAGCCCGGCGTCGAACATCGGCGCCCACTGCACAATCGGGGTCAAGGCATCCGCGCCCCACTCCAGCGAGATCAACGTCTCGATCGCGGACCACACCACGGCCGTCCACAGCGGCAGGAAGAACGCCCAGCTGAAGCGGGTGCGGGCGCGGAAGGCCGGCTCGATCAGGGTCAGGGCGATCAGGGTGATCGCCGGCGGGTAGAGGAAGCCGATGACCGGGGCGGCGATCGTCATGACGAACTCGAGGCCCTGGGTGGCGATGATCATGGAGGTCACGGCGAAGATGACGGCCCAGACGTGGTAGGAGCCGGGGAACTGCTCGGAGAAGTACTCGCCGGTCGCGGTGATCAGGCCCACCGCGGTGGTCAGGCAGGCCAGCAGCACGATGGCGGAGAACACCGCCTGGCCGGCACCGCCCATGGTCAGGTTCGCGGCCTCGGCCAAAAGGCCGGCGCCGTTGTCGAAGTCGCCGGCGTTCGGCATGACACGGCCGATCAGGCCCAAGCCGATGTAGACCAGGCCCAGCATGATGCCGGCGCCGACACCCGCGGCGATGGTGCCGCCGACCAGCTCCTTGCCCTCGTTGAAGCCGCGGTGGCGCAGGGTGGAGATGACCACGATGGAAAACGCCAGCGCGGCGATGGAGTCCATGGTGAGGTAGCCCTCGAGCAGGCCGGCGGTCAGCGGGCCGTCGTTGTAGGGCTCGTTCGGCGCGGCCGGTTCGGCGCTCCAGCGGAACGCGGCCACGGAAATCATCACGACCAGCAGCACCAGAAGCGCCGGGGTGAGGAACTTGCCCAGCTTCTCCATGATGGTGGTGGGGTTCCAGGACAGCGCCAGCGCGATGCCGAAGAACACCACGTTGAACACGGCGGACGAGGCAAAGGATTCGAGGCCGAACAGCGGGGTGATCGCCGTTTCGAAGGAGACGGCGCCGGTGCGCGGCAGGGCGTAGAACGCGCCGATGGACAAGTACGCCAGCACCGGGAAGACCACACCGAAGATGGAGCCGGCGCGCTGCGCCAGGTCGCGGAGGTTCGAGCCGGACAGCGCAATGGCGATCACGGCCAGCACCGGCAAAAGCGATGCGGTGGTGAGGAAGCCGAACAGCGCCGGCCAGAAGTTGTCGCCCGCCTCCACGGCCAGCATGGGCGGGAAGATGAGGTTGCCCGCGCCGAAGAACATCGAAAACAGCGCCAGCCCGGTGACGACGATCGCGCTGGTGGAGCGCTTCGAGCCGCCTTCGGGCTGTGATGCCACTGTGGAACCCATGGTCGTTCCTCTCTAGTTGGGTTGAGGTTCCCTAGAGTTTAAACCACCCGACCGCCAGATGGGAATAAGGTTCCATAAAGTGAAACGCTAAAGCTTTGCGACGGCTCCGCCAATCCGCCGCACCGCTTCCTCCAGGATCTCCGGCGACGTGGCAAAATTCAGCCGCGCGCGGTGCTCGCCTCCGGGTCCGAAGTCCACGCCCTCGTTCATGGCCACCTTCGCGTGGCGGCGCAGCCACGCGGCGGGTTTTTCGTCGACAAGCTTGGTGTTCTTGAAGTTTAAAAACATCAGGTAGGTCGCGGCCGGCACCTCAATCTCGATGCCCGGCACCGCCTTCGGCAGGTTTTCCACCAGCCAGTCTCGGTTGGCCTTGAGCTGGGCGATCTCATCGTCCAAGAACTCGCGGCCGTGGTCGTAGCAGGCCTCCGCCGCAACGATGCCGAGGGTGCCAACGCCGTCCTTGGCCACGCCCGACATCGCGTTCCAAGTCTGCACGTCCTCGTCGTTGGAGAAGATCATCTGCGCGCACTTCAGGCCCGCGACGTTCCACGCCTTGGACGTCGCGGTGACCGTGATGCACACGTCCGGGTTGTTCGCCGCAGCGCAGACGTGGGTGCCGTCGTAGACCAGCGGGGCGTGGATCTCGTCCACGATCACCCGGGCGTTGTACTTGCGCGCCAGCGCGCAGATCTCGTCGAGCTGCGCTTCGGTGAACACGTAGCCGCCCGGGTTGAACGGGTTGGTCACGATGATGCTGCCCGCGCCGTTTTGGAACGCGGTTTCCACTTCCGCCAGATCGAGGCCCCCAGCGGAGCTGACGTCGATACGCTTGCGTCCCGCGACCTCCGCCACATCCAGGAAGGGGAAGTAGGCGGGGACCGGGACCACCACATCGCCCTCGGTGAAGTACTGGATGGCCAGCATCACGCCGCGCACCACGTCCGCGACCGGGAAGATCCGCTCCGCGTCCGGGCGCCAGCCGTAGCGCTCCGCGTAGAAGTCGGAGACGGCCTCGCCGAGGCGGTGCGCGTGCGGGGCGGGGGTGTAGCCGAACATCTCGCGCTCGGCGGCGTCCACGATCGCCTGCTTCACAGCGGGCGCGGTGGGAAAATCGCTCTCCGCGATAAACAGCGGCAGCACGTCAAGGTTGAACTGCGTCCACTTCCTCGTGCCGCGGGCTTGCAGGGTGCTTAGGTCGGGGAATTGCATGGGGCCTACGGTAGCCATCATCTTCTCTGCGTTGGGTCAGCGCCCACGCGGCGAACACCGCGGCGGCGAGCAGCGTCCACCACACCACGGACGACATGACCCAGTCACCGAGCACCCGGTCGCGCCCGGCGATGGTGTCCATGTTCTTGAACTGCGAGTGCGGCACGAACACGGTGGAAAGGCCCAGGTAGGTGAGCATGGTCAGCAGCGCGGCAACGTCGCGGCGGCGCCAGGCGAACTCGCCGATGATGAACACGCCCGGCAGCATCCACGCCCACGCGAACGGCGGCGCCCAGGAGGACACTGTCAGTGCCGCGAGCGCAAGGCTGACCGCGCCCATCGGGGCCTCGTCGCGCTGAATAAAAACGCGGGCGGCGTAGATCAGCGCGCCGCCGACGACGAGCACCGCGAGCACCCACAGTGCGCTCGCGCCGTCTGCGCCGGTAAACCGCTGTGCGGCGCCGAACAGCGTGAGGTTCTGCGCCTGGGAGAGGTCGTAGCGCTCGCCGATGTTCAGCAGGTAGTCCGTGAAGTACGCGGCGGTCATGCCCGGGCGCGCCACCGCACCCAGCGCGGTGAGGGAGGCGAACGCGCCGCCCATCCAGCCGAGCGCCCGGTAGTCCTTGCGGAACAGGAAATACAGCGCGAACACCGCAGGCCGCAGGGTGAACGCCGCGGCGATGCCGGTGAGCAGGCCCTTGGGTGCCCAGCGTCGGGCCTGCTCGGGGCGGGTCCACCACAGGTCCGTGACCACGAATGCCACGGCGAAAATGGCCAGCTCACCGTAGTAGAAGTTGAACCGCACCGGGTCCAGCCACAGCACCGCCGGCAGCAGCACCGTCGCGCACGCGACCGGCGACGGCCACCGGAACCGCCTGAACAGCAGGTAGATGATCCACCACACCGCCAGCGTGCCCGCGATGGTGTGCAGCGCCTCCCACGTGCCCATCTCGCCCGCGCCGAGCAACCTGCCAAACAGCATGGTCACCGGCGGGTGCAGGAAGTAGTCCTGCCGCCCGTCGGGGTAGCTGAACGCCACCGAGTAAATGTCTGGCTCGGCGAAGAAGCCGTCGCCCGCCCCGCGCAGCATCTGCAGGTGCTCCAGCGGGTGAAAGATGCCTTCGTACGCCGACAGCATCGGCGATTCCATCTTGCGCCACCACGCGGTGGCAAACGTGCACAGCACCGCGTAGGCCACCAGCGGCGGGAAGGCCACGAACTGGGTGAACCGCAGGGGCTTTTGCCTATCGACGAGCACGAATCCCCGCGCCTGCACCCACATCACAAACACCACCAGAATCGCCCACACCACCAGGCTTGACTGTGCCAAGTCGCGCACGGTGTATGCGTCCGGCGTGGTGGACATCGGGTTCATGATCTGCTTGTGCGGGATGAAGATCGTCGAAATGGTCAAATACACCGCCACCAGAAACGGCGGCCACGGGTTGGCGTTGCGGATGCCGCCGACGACCATGATGATGCACAACGGCACCACCCACACGTAATGGTGCTGCCAGGTGATCGGAGCGACGAGCAGCGACAGCAGCGCGACGCACATCACCGCTGCCTCGTTGGCGCGGGCGGCTAGCAGGCGTCGCAAGGCCAGCAGCGCGAGCGCGATGATGCCGGCGAACATGATCGCGGTGAAGTAGGTCTGCGCCGCTTCCGGCACGTAGCGGGCCACCAGGCCGCGTGCGGACTGGTTGTGCGAGCGGTTCAGCCCCAGCACGCCGGACATCTGCCCGATCTGGGTGGTGAAGTAGTACGCCAGCGCCTCCGGTTTTAGCGCACCCGCAACACCCAGCGACATCACGCCGGTGAGAAACGCCGCGGCCAGCGCCTTCCAGTTGCGCGTGAAGATGAAGTACAGCCCGAACAGCGCCGGCGTCATCTTCACCGCGGCCGCGATACCGGTGAGCACTCCCGTGGGCAGGTACTTGCGCTTCGGCGAATCCCACCACAGATCCGTGAGCACCAGGGCCATGAGCACAATGTTGACCTGGCCGTGGTGGAACGTGTTGTGGACCGGGTCGACCCAAAACGCCAGCGGCAGGCCCACCAGCGCCCACTTGCCGGCGTCTTCAATGCGGCACTTGCGCAGCGTAAGCGTGATCACCCACCACAGGGCTGCCAGCGACACCAGCGAAAACACCACCAGGCCCACCGTCTCCCCGAACAGCGTCAGCGGCGAGAAAAACAGCAGCGACGACGGCGGGTACGAGTACGGCAAATCGCCCGCCGTACCCGTGTTGATCAGGGACTCGTAGACGTTCGGGCTCGCCCAGAACGCCTTCGCGCCACGGTAGTAGACCAAAAAGTCCTCCACCTCGCGCCGGTCCGTGCTGTAGAAGGGCACGTAGCTGTGCTGGTACCAGCCGATCAGCAAACTCAGCAGGCACAGTACGAGCGCCACCGCCATCATCGGCACAGAGAGGATTACTTTTCGCACAAATGGGCATATTAGGGGGTGAGCGCGCCGCCCGCGCCGTCCGCGTCGCTCTCGTCCTCGTCGTCGGCGCCGTCGACGTGGAACCCGAACGCCTTGAGCCGCTCCCGGTCCGCGGCCGACGACGACGCGGTCAGGCGCAACAGCTCGGAGTAGATGCCGCCGGAAACGGCAAGCTCGGCAGGTGAGCCGATCTCGTCGACGTGGCCGTCGCGAAGTGTGATGATTGTGTCCACACCCGCGATGGTGGACAACCGGTGCGCGATCATGATGGTGGTGCGTCCCTCCATCAGCTGGTCCAGGCCGGCCTGCACGGCGCGCTCGGCCTTGGTGTCCAGGGCGGAGGTGGCCTCGTCGAGGATCAGGATCGGCGCGTCCTTGAGCATAGCGCGCGCCACGGCCACGCGCTGGCGCTGCCCGCCGGAAAGGCGCAGGCCGCGCTCACCGATGACGGTGTCGTAGCCGTCGGTGAACTTCATGATGAACTCGTGCGCGTTCGCCCGCTTCGCCACCTCCACGACTTCCTCCAGCGTGGCGTCGGTCTTGCCGTAGGCGATGTTTTCAAACACCGACCCGGAGAACAGCGCCGCCTCCTGGAACACCACACCGGTGGTGGCGCGCAGCTTTTCCACGTCCAGCTCCGAGATCTCCTCGCCGCACACGCGCAGCCGGCCGCGGGTGATGGGGTACAGGCCCAAAAGCAGGTTCACGATCGTGGACTTGCCGCCGCCGGATTCGCCGACAAGCGCGATGGTTTCGCCTTCGTGGGCGGCGAAGTTGACGCTGTGAAGCACAGGCTCGCCCTCCAAATACTCGAAGGTGACGTCCTCGAACGCGATCACCGGCTCGCGCACCTGCAAAGGAGCCTGCTGCTTGACGACGACCTCCGGCATGCCCGACGCCTTCGTCGCCTCGACCAGCTGCCGGTTCGCGGTCGGCTCGACCGGCTCGTCCATCACCTTGAAGTAGTCGCGCGAGCCGGCGATGGCGCGCTGGGCGGAATCCACGATCCAGCTCATCATCGTCACCGGCTGGCGTGCCATGGTGACCATCTGGATGAGCATGACCATCTCGCCGACCGTGAAGTGCCCGTGCAGGGTGCGGGTGAACAGGATCAGGTAGATGCCCAAGAAGATCAGGTTCATGGCCACGCCGCGCAGGGTGTCCATGGAGTGCCACCAGCGCGACTGGGGGCGGGTGATGTCCACAGTGTTGGTGTAGTGGCGGCCGAACTTCTCCAGCTCGCGCACCTCGGCGCCGTAGGACTTGGTTACCTTCACTTGTCCCACGACCTCGGCGAAGCGGCCGTTGCCTTCATCGATGTTGGCGTTTTTCTCCTTCTCAAAGACCTGCCAGCGCTTCGACGTCAGCGCGGTGAGCCAGGTGTAGAGCGGGAACAGCAGCGCCAGCAGCACTGTCAGCGGCCAGTAGTAAAAGGCGGTGATGCCCAAAATCGCCACCACCTGCATCAGCATGGGCAGGAAGTTGTTGGTGAAGGATTGGATGAACTGCGTGACGTTGGCGATCGAGCGGTCCAGCCGGGCGATGATCGTGCCGGTGACCTGGTTGTCGTAGTAGCGCTGCGGTAGCGCCAGCAGCTTGGCGAAGTACCGTGTGGACAAAATCTGGCGGATCCGCGCGACCATCACGTCGCCTAAGTACCCGGAGACGTTGCGCAGCACCGAGGCCAACGCTTCGGCGGCGAACAGGGCAAGCGCGAGCCAGATGACGGTGCGGGTGGGGTCGGGCAGGGAGGCGTCGCCAAGCTTTGCGACGATGGTGTCCGTCGCCTCCCGCAGCAGAAACGGCGTGACCAACCCAAGAGCCGCCACCAGCGTGGAGACCGCAACCACGGCGATATAAAACGGCCAGAGGGCGGAGGCACTGCGGATCACGCGCATCAAAGACTGCATAATTTCGACACCCTACTAGGGCTGTAAAGTGGGGCAGAACCGTCAAAACCACCGCGACACAAGAAGAGGCGCACATGTCCCACCGCACCCGCCGCCCCAAGGCCGCACTGGCCGCCGCAGCCCTGGCAGCCGCCTTTGCGCTTTCTGCCTGCGCGGACGCCGAGATGGGGGAGGACACCATCAGCTCCACCCAGGTCACCGCCGCTGAGGACGCCCCGCAGGGCCAGGCCGACGACCGCATCGGTGTGCAGCGCAAGCCCTTCGAGGTCAACGAGGCGGACCCGCTGGTCAGCGACGAAATCAACGGCGAACGGGTGAAGGACCCGGCGATGGAGCTGTCGTACAAGTGGCAGGGCTCCTCCTACGCGCCGAACGGCGGCTCGGTCGTGGTGGTGGCGATCACCAACGAGTCGGACGCGCCGCTGCCGGAGGACGCGCTCGAGCCGAAGCTGCGCTACAACGTCAACTCCACCTCCAACCCGGACATGAAGGACGCGAAGTTCATGCCCATCGCGGAGGAGGCCGGCGTGGACATCGTGGGCCTGGACCGCCCGCTGGGCCCGGGTGCGACGGTGAACGCGAAGTTCCCCTTCGACGTGTCCACCGGCAACCTGTGGGACGCGGAGTTCACCATCGGCAACGTCACCTTCAAGGGCAACCTGAACAACTAGCGGGCAAATTCCGCGATCGCGCCGAGGTCCAGCGCGTCCTCTGTGCGCACCACCGCGAGCTCGGCGAGCTCGGAGGCGTCGTAAGGCTGCGGGCCCATGGGCCCAAAGAACTTTGCGTATCGACGGTAGCTCCGCCCCACCCTGCCAGGCCGATTTTCCGCCAACTCGTTGAGCTTGGCGCGCGTCAGTGGCGCGGACAGCAAGTAGCGCACGATCCACTTGCGCTTCTCGTACGGCGCGCGCGGGAAGACCGGGTCCGTGGCCCACACGCGACGGAACTCGCCGGCGTAGTGATCGCGCCGGCACAGCCACAGCGCCACAGCCGCCTCCTCCCCGGCGCCGACGACGGTGACGTTGGTGGGATCACCGCCGAACGCTTCGATGTTGCGCTGGATCCAGCGCAACGCGAGTTTGACGTCCGCGACGCCGCGGAAGTGCCCGATGGCGTCGGCGGCAAAGGGGAGGAACCCTTCGAAGCCGTCGCGGTGGGGCACGTGCACGTGGACGAATCCGTCGCCGAGCTCGGCCGGCGCTGACAGCCACACCACCACCGGACAGTCCGTCCCCGGGCGGGCGCTAAGCGGGGCACTCACGGAGAGGGCGTTGGGGTGGGGCGTGGTGGCGTCGAGAAGCAATCCCTGCTTGAGCGCCACCGGGTCGTCGAAGGGGTGCGCAATTTCCAGGAACGGAATGGCGTCGAAAAGCCTCGCGCCCCCGCGCACCTCGCCCACGATGGTGCCGGCCGCGCATGTGATCTCCGTTTCGCCCATGCGGCAGATCGTATCCGCATACACTGACCGCCATGACAAACCCGCTTCTGACCCCCTCGACCCTGCCGTACAACCTGCCGGACTTCGCCGCGATCCGGCTGGAGCACGTGGAGCCCGCGTTCGAAGAGGCGCTGAAGCGCCACGCCGCGGAGATCGCCGAGATCACCACCGCCGAGGCGCCGACGTGGTCCAACACCGTCGAAGCCTTCGAGCTGGCGGGCCAGGACCTGGACCGGGTGATGTCGTGGTTTTTCAACCTGCAGGGCACCGACGCCACCGAGGAGTTCGACGCGCTGGCCGACCGCATCGTGCCGAAGCTGTCGGCGCACGTGGACTCGATCTACCAGAACGACGCCCTCTACCAGCGCATCAAGGGCGTCGAGGTGCCGGGCGATGCGGAGTCGCAGAGGCTTCACAGCGAGCTGCTGCGCCGCTTCACCCGCCGCGGCGCGGACCTGGACGCCGCCGGGAAGTCGCGCCTGCAGGAGATCAACCAGCGTTTGTCTGAGTTGTCGGAGCGCTTCGGCCGCAACCTGCTCGCTGACACGAAGAAGCTCGCGGTGGAGTTTTCGCGCGAGGAGCTCGCCGGGCTTTCCGACGACCAGCTCGCCGCCTACGAAGACGGCGGCCACTACGTCGTGCCGATTGAGCTGCCCACCACCCAGGCGCTGCAGTCGGAGCTCGAGGAATCTTCCGCGCGCCACAAGCTTTTCGACGCCTCCCGCGCCCGCGGCCGCGACACCAACCCGGACATCGTGCTGGAGTCGGTGACACTGCGCCAGGAGCGCGCGAAGCTGCTCGGCTTTGACACACACGCCGACTACGTCATCGCTGAGGAGACCGCCGGCACCGCCGCGGCAGCGCGCCAGCTCATCGCGGACCTGGCGCCGGCGGCCGCCGCGAACGCCGAGGCCGAGCGCAAACTCGCCGGGGAACTGGCCGGCGAGGAGCTCGGCGGGGCGGACTGGCCGTACTGGCAGGCCAAGCGCCGCGAGGAGGAACTCGGCATCGACGAAGCGGAGCTGCGCAAATACTTCCCGCTCGAGCAGGTGCTCACCGACGGCGTTTTTTACGCCGCGAACCTGCTCTACGGCATCACGGTGCAAAAGCGCTCCGACCTCGCCGGCTACCGCAACGACGTGGACGTGTGGGAGGTCAAGGAGGAAGACGGCACCGGCATCGGGCTGCTGCTGACGGACTACAACGCCCGCCCGTCGAAACGCGGCGGCGCGTGGATGAGCTCGTTTGTGGACCAGTCCCACCTCGCCGGCACGAAGCCGGTGGTGGTCAACGTCATGTCGATCAGCTCCAACCTGCTCACCATCGACGAGGTGACCACCCTGTTCCACGAGTTCGGCCACGCCCTGCACGGCCTGCTCTCGGATGTGCGCTACCCCTCGCACTCCGGCACCAACGTCCCGCGCGACTGGGTGGAGTTCCCCTCCCAGATCAACGAGAACTACGCGTTTGCCCCCGAAATCGCCCGCAACTACGCCCGCCACGTGGACACCGGCGAGGTCATCCCGGCGCCGCTTCTGCAGGCGATGGAGGCCTCGCGCCAATTCGGCCAGGGCTTCACCACCGCCGAATACCTCGCGGCCAGCGCGATCGACCTTGCGTGGCACTCGCTTGCGGACGACGTCCCGTCGGACATCAACGCCTTCGAAGACAACGTCCTACGCGAGTACGGCCTGAACGTCGAAGGGCTGGAGCCGCGCTACCGCTCCACCTGGTTCAACCACATCTTCGCCGGCGGCTACTCCGCGGGCTACTACTCCTACCTGTGGGCCGAAGCGCTCGACGCCGACGGCTACGAACTCGTCGCCGAGGAGGGAATCAACCGGCAGACCGGCGCGAAGTTCCGCGAGGCGATCCTGTCCAAGGGCTCCTCGCGCGACTACGCCGAGGCCTACCGCGCCTTCCGCGGCCGCGACAAGGACACCCGCCCGCTGCTTCAGCGCCGCGGGCTCGCTGGCTCCGACCTGTAGTTGCACAGGTTCGTGCTGTACAGTTCCGGGGGAAACCTTTAAAAGACAAGACAAGGACAGCTGTATGGCGGACGCAACTGTGCAACGCCCCCGCGTGGGCGCACGTATTGCCGCGTCGGCCGCGACTGCTGCGCTGGCAGCTTCTGGTCTCGTCGGTGGGGTGGAGGCGCCGGCGGCGGAGCGGCTCGTCGTCAAGCAAGGTGCCCGCATGTTCGTGGACAACCTCGGCAACGACAACCTCACCGCCTGCACCATCGGCTACAACGACTCGAAGCAGCGCCGCAGCTACACCGCCGGACACTGCGCCGACAACGGCAACTACGGGTGGCAAACCGGCTCGCTGGTCTACCTCGCCGACAGCAAGGGCCGCGAAATGACCACCCCTGCCGGCATGATCTACCCGGCCGCCGCCTACTACGGCGCCTCCAACGCCAACGACTGGGCGGTGATCTACTGGTTCAACGGCGTCGAGGTGGAGGCCAACCCCTTCGGCGGCGAGTACGTGCCCATCGAAGACATCGAGCCCGGCGAGACGCTGTGCTACCACGGCTACGCCTCGCACGGCGGCACAAACCGCGCCACCTGTGGGCCGTTCGTGGGCATGATCGAGAAAACCATCTACTTCGACGCCCCCGGCATGCCGGACTACGGCGACTCCGGCGGGCCGGTCTACGCGCCGGGCCGCGGGCTCGTCGGCGTGATGTCCGGGGCGAACGCGCTTGTGGACGAGCGCGGCGAGGAGGTCGTGGGCTTCGAGCGCGCCAGTTCGCTTCAAAGCGGCGCGCTTTACGACGACTCCGCCATCGACACGTTCCTCCGCTCCCACTACGGCGCGTCGGCAAAGCCGGCCTCGCCGAGCAAGAAAACGTCCACACCGGCGGTGCCTACTCCGGTGCGCAGCACCGTGGTGAACCCCGTTGCGGAGGTCACGCGCGAGCCCGCGCCTGCCTCTGAGGCGCCAGGGGCGTCGCCGCAGACTCCCCGCGAGCCGGCGCCGGCCGTGACGTCGGTGTCCGGCAACACCATCCACATCTCTGGGCCGACGAAGAAAACCGTGGTGGTCCCAGCCGCGACGTTGCAGCCGGCCATCCCGGTCGGCGCGGCGACGCCGTCGAGTGTGCCGAGCGAGGCGCCCGTCGTCACGCCTGAGGCTCAGGAGCAAAGCAGCGAGGACGCCGCGGAGGAGCCCCGCGACAACAACATCGCCAAAGCGCTGCTGATCACCCTCGGCGTCGTGGCCGCTGTGGCGGCGCTCGTGCCAGCGGTCGGCTACGCGATGGGCCTGATCTGATGAGCAGCGCGCTGCTCGGCTGGGTGATGGGCCTGAGCCCCTGGCTGCAAGTCCCCGCGATCCTCGCCGCCGCCGCGCCCGTGTGCGCCGCGGCCGGCTACGCGCTGCTGCGCATCGTCGACGGTGTCGCCCGGGTTGCCGCGTGCCTGATTTCCCGCCGCTAGCCCGCGGCGCTAGGCTTACACACCATGGCCAACCCGGAAGAGCTGCGCAAGCAGGACCAGAAGCTGCCCAAGCCGCAGCGCAAGTACCCGCAGTCGCGGGTGACCCAGGTGATGTGGGTACTCATCGCGCTCGTCGTCGTCGCTGCGGTTGTTGGTGCCCTCTAGCGCTCGCTCCGCGCGCTGGCTTTGGCGATGCGCGTGAACAGCGCGACGTCGGGGAGGTCTTCGATGAGGACGGGGGTACCGGAGGCGTCGCAAAGCGGAATGCACCAGTTGGAGTACATCTCGCGGTTGGTGCCCGGCTGGTTTTGAATGCGGGTGTCGCCCACCATGTCCACCAGGTTCGTGCACGTCATCGCGGACGGGGTGGAGGCGATAAACCGCGTCAGCCCCTCGACGAGGGCGTCCACGTTGTCGTACTCGCCCAGGTCCCGGTCGAGGAAGTCTACGTCAGCGAGCGGGGAGTTGTCGAACGCCCCCTCCGCTTGCGCGGCGGCGAGCACCTGCGAGATCCACACGGCGTCGGTGGCGTTGAGCTCATCCAGCGACTCCTTGACCAACCCGAGCTTGTGGCGCAGCGCGTTGTGCGCGCCCTCCAAATACCCGGCGGTGGGCGGCAGGTCGTGGGTGCCCACCGCGGTCAGCGCGAGGTTGCGGTACTGCTGCGACGGGCGCGGCGCTTCCGGCGGCACGGACTCGAACCACAGCACGGAGGTGCCGAGGATGCCCTTGTCGCGAAGCACGTCCTGGACCCACGGCTCGAATGTGCCCAGGTCTTCGCCCACCACCACGGCGCCCGCGCGCTGCGCCTCCAGCACTAACACGCCGACCATGGCCTCGAAGTCGTAGTTCATGTACGCGCCGTGTGCCGGAGAGTCCATGCGCGGCAGCCAGAACAGGCGGAACAGGCCCAAAACGTGGTCCACCCTGATTCCACCCGAGTGGCGCAGCACCGTGCGCAGCAAATCGCGCCACGGCCCGTAGCCGGCCTCCGCCAGCTGCTGCGGGTTCCACGGCGGCTGCGACCAGTCCTGGCCCTGCTGCGAGTACTGGTCCGGCGGCGCGCCCACCGAGGCATCGGGCACCAGCACCTCGTGCAACGTCGCCGCGTCGGCGCCGCCGGGGTGGATGCCCACCGCCAGGTCCGTCATGATGCCCAGCCGCATCCCGGCCGCCACCGCCCGCTCCTGCGCCACGCGGCGTTGCTCGTCGGCGATGAACTGCAGCCACATGTAGAACCGCACCAGCTCCTGCGGGTCCTCGCCCGCGTGCTTCGGCGCGCCGTGGTGTTCCGACTCGCTTGCCTGCGCCGCGCACCACTCGGCGAACTGGCGCAGCCCCTCGCCCTCAACCTCGCAGAACAGCTCGAAGTCCCGCGTGCGCGCCTCGTCCGCCGCCGAAAGGTAAAACAGCGTGCGCAGCGCCGCCAGCTTCGCGGCGAAAATCCGGTCGCGCTCCAAGGGGTCTGCGGTGTGGTTCATCGCCTTCAACTCCGCAGCAAGCTTCTCGACGTCCTCCCGGTCCCCCTCGTCCAACAGCCCATACTCCGGCACCTGCTCCACCGCGATGTAGATCGGGTTGACAAACCGGCGGGAGGTGGGAAGGTACGGCGAGTCCTCGATCGGCGGGACGGGTTCGGCGGCGTGTACCGGGTTGATCAAAAGGTAGTCCGCGCCTTCCGCGGCCACCGCTTCGGCGATCGCGCCGAGGTCGTGGAAGTCGCCGATGCCCCAGGACTCCAGCGAGCGCACCGAGTACAGCTGCGCCATCACGCCCCACACCGGTTCTTGCACCACCTCGGCGTTGGTGGACAAGGACGCCGGCACTACGATCAGCGGGCAGACCTCATCCAAGTTGTCGGATTCCAAGTGCAGCTCGTGGTAGCCGGCCGGGAGGTCGCCCGGCACGTGGAACGTGGCCTCGCCCCACACCACACCATCGGCCGCGGTGAACGGCGGGGCCCAGTTCTCGTCCTGGTACGCGTCGCGCGACGAGCCGTCCTCCAGCCGGATCCAGCAGTGCGCGTAGTGCCCGTCGTGCACGTGCACGTTGAAGTGTTTCTCCGCGCCCTCGGTGGCCACCACACACGGCGGCATGGGCCTGGTCGCCCAAAATTCGCGGCGGGCATCGAGGTGGAATTGGAGCTCTTCGTCCGACGGATCGTCGTTAAGCGAAAGCCCCAAGGCCCGCAGCAGCTTGATAAACGACTCGGCGGGCGGCTCGGTGACCAGCCCGTTCGAGGCGCGGTAGGACGTGCCGAAGCCATAGGACTCGGCGAGGGCGTGAAGCAGGGCAACGTTGGTCACGCCACGCATTGTGCCAAAGCTGGGGCAAGCACGCTGGGGTAGTGTTGGGCACCATGCCTTCAAACGCGCACACCACGGAACTTGGATTCACGCTCACAGACACGGACACGTGCCTCAGCCGGCTGATTCGCACCTGCGAGCAGAGCCCCCACCTGGTGCTGTACTACCGGCCGCGCAACTACGAGTGGGTCTCGGTCACGGCGGCGGAATTCTTGGAGGAGGTCTACGAGGTCGCCAAGGGGCTCGTCGCCGCGGGCGTTGAGCCGGGGGACCGCGTGGCCATTTTGTCGTCGACGCGCTACGAGTGGTCGCTGGTGGACTTCGCCATCTGGGCCGCCGGCGCCGCCTCGGTGCCGATTTACCCGTCGAGTTCGATGCACCAGATCCAGTGGATCCTGGAGGACTCCGGCGCGAAAACCGCGTTCACCGAAACGCGCGACCACACCCAGCTGATGAGCCCATTTCTGCTGGACGAGACGGGCAAGCCGAAGTTCGCGGACTCCCCATCAAAGCTCGAGCGCATCTACGAGTTCAATGCCGCAGGCGTGGAGACGTTGAAGTTTGAGGGGCGCGACGTCGAGCAATCGCTTATC
Organism: Corynebacterium sp. ACRQP; assembly: GCF_022345915.1. Classification (NCBI taxonomy): domain Bacteria; kingdom Bacillati; phylum Actinomycetota; class Actinomycetes; order Mycobacteriales; family Corynebacteriaceae; genus Corynebacterium; species Corynebacterium sp. ACRQP. The sequence goes on from NZ_JAKRMZ010000003.1 coordinate 97,775, forward strand.
GACGAACGCGTGGCCGTCACCCGCCACGAAACGCTGGGCTCCATCGTGTACACCTCCGGCACCACCGGCCGGCCGAAGGGCGTGGAGATTTCCCACGGCAACTGGGCGTACCAGTGCTGGGCGCTGCTGGAAAACGAGATCGGTTCGGTGTCTTTCCCCGGCCAGCGCATGGTGACGTTTTTGCCGCTGGCACACGTGCTGGCGCGCGCGGTGTCGCTGGCGTGGACGATCTCGGGCGCGACGCAGTCGCACTGGTCCGACACCTCGACGCTGACAGTGGAGCTGCAGCGCGTGCGCCCGAACCTGGTCGTGGGCGTGCCTCGCGTGTTTGAGAAGGTGCGCGAGGGCGCCTACAACAAGGCCGCCGACGGCTCCGCGATTGGCAAGCGCATGTTCTTGGAGGCAGAGAAGGCCGCCATCGAGTACTCGAAGGCGCTGGAGACCGACGAAGGCCCGTCGCGGGTGCAGAAGGCGAAGCGGGCGGTCTACGACAAGGTCGTCTACGGCAAGATCAAGGAGGCCATGGGCGACTCCGTCTGGTACGGCATCACCGGTGGGTCCGCAATGAGCGCGGATTTGTCGCACTTCTTCCGCGGCATGGGCGTGCCCATCTACGAGGGCTACGGCCTGACCGAGACCTGCGCGGCGGCGTGTGTGAACAACGCCCACGCCAACAAGATCGGCACCGTGGGCCGGCCGGTCAACGGCTACTCGGTGCGCATCAACGACGACGGCGAGATCGAGTTCAAGGGCCCCGGCGTGTTTGAGAAGTACTGGGGCAACCCGTCCGCCACCGAGGAGGCGCTCACGGACGGCTGGTTCAACACCGGCGATCTCGGCGAGGTGGACGACGACGGCTACGTCTCCATCACCGGCCGCAAGAAGGACCTGATCGTCACCGCCGGCGGCAAGAACATCTCCCCGGGCCCGATGGAGGAGATCATCCGCCAGGACCCGCTGATCTCCAACGCGCTGGTGGTCGGCGACGGCAAACCCTTCGTCGGCGTGCTGGTCACCCTGGACGAGGAGGAGCTCAAGCGCTGGAAGGCCAACCACAACATCCCGGCGAACAAGAAAGTTGCCGAGCTCGCCCAGGACCCGGCGCTGCGCGCGGAGGTCCAGGACGCGGTGAACCTGGCCAACGCCACCGTCTCGCGCGCCGAGGCGATCAAGAAGTTCCGCATCCTGGACCGCGACCTGTCCGAGCAGCACGACGAGATGACCCCGACGATGAAGGTCAAGCGCAACGTGGTGTTCCAGCGGTTCCAGGAGGACATCGACAAGCTGTATCAGCGCTAAGTCCGGCGCGCCTTCCTTTAACGCGCGTGGCTGTGGCATAGCATGCCAATTTGTCACTTCCCACAGGCGTTTCCAAGGAGGGCTCGCGATGCACAAGACTGCCGCCGTGCTGCGTCACCGCGAGCTCACGCAGGAGATTTACAACATCGGCGACGAGGTGGCGGAGTACACCGAGCACCTCGCCGAGGCGATCGCGGACTACGACGGGGAGCTCACTGAGGACTGTCTCGCCGAGTTCGTCGAGATCGTCGACGACGCCCGCCAGGACGCCCGCCGCGTCGTCGCTGAGCTGATCGGCCTGCGCCAGGCGCTGACCTCCGGCCGCGCCGCCGGCCACCTGTCCGCTGGCGCGAAACCGGAGGAGCGCATTCCGGAGCCCGAGCTTCTCGACGCCTCCGGCCTGAACGACCTCTTCCCCCTCCAAGCACCGTTCTCGGTGCAGACCATGCAGGACGCGCTGACCGGCCGCACCGACCTGGTGGTGCAGCACCTGGGCGAGATCGTGTCCTACTGCCTGGAGCAGACCGACATGGTCGCCCGCGAGCTCGGCGTGGTGTCGCTGCCGCAGATGTACGCGCGCGTCGGCGAGATCGTCGAGGAGGCCGTGATGGGCTGGGTGGAAACCGTCTGCGTGGACCACCCGGCGTTCGTGCGCACCATGCGCGGGTCCAACCCGCCGGAGTTTTTGGAGGAGCGCGCCCGCATCGACAGGATCGTGGCCAAGGTCGCCGCGAAGCGTTCCCGCCGCGGTGCCTAGCCTGAGGGCCATGGATTCTTTCGGCGTTTACGTCCACGTCCCGTTTTGCGCCACGCGCTGCGGGTACTGCGACTTCAACACCTACACACCCACCGAGGTGGATTCCTCCCACGCCCAGTACTTGGACGCGCTCGAGAAAGAACTGGAGCTCGCCGCCGCCCGCGGCCTGCCCGAAGCCGACACGGTGTTCATCGGCGGCGGCACCCCGTCGCTGCTCGGCGCAGACGGCCTGACCCGCATCCTCACCGCCGTCCGCAACACCTTCGGCCTGAACCCCGGCGCGGAGGTGACCACCGAGTCCAACCCGGAATCCACCAGCCCCGACTACTTCGCGGGCCTGCTGGACGCCGGCTTCACGCGCGTCTCACTCGGCATGCAGTCCGCCTCCACGCCGGTGCTGAAGGTGCTGGACCGCCAGCACACCCCGGGCCGCGCCGTCGCCGCCGCCCGCGAGGCCCTCGCCACCGGCTTCGCGCATGTGAACCTGGACATGATCTACGGCACGCCCACCGAAACCGACGACGACGTCCGCCGCACCCTCGACGCCATCCTGGAAACGGACGTCGACCACGTCAGCGCGTATTCGCTCATCGTCGAGGACGGCACCGCCATGGCCCGCAAGATCCGCCGCGGCGAGCTGCCCGCACCAAAGGAGGACGTCTACGCCGACCGCTACGAGATCATCGCCGACGCCCTCGCCGCCCACGGCTACCACTGGTACGAGGTCTCCAACTGGGCCAAACCGGGAGGCGAGTGCCGCCACAACCTCATCTACTGGCGCAACCAGCAGTGGTGGGGCGCAGGCCCGGGCGCGCACAGCTTCATCGCTTCCGAGCGTTTCTTCAACGTCAAGCGCCCCGAAAAGTATGCACAGTTGCTTGCCGACGGCGCGCTGCCCATCCAAGACACCGAACCCATCACGGAAACAGAGGCCCACACCGAGGCAGTCATGCTCGGCCTGCGGCTGAAGGAAGGCATCCCGGCAGTTTGGATCGGGGCGGGGGCACGGGAGGTCGTCGATAGGCATGTGCGCGCGGGGCTGCTCGAGCAAAGCGACAGGCTGCGGCTGACAGACAGCGGCCGGCTGCTTGCAGACGGCATCATCACCGATATCCTGGCAGCCGAGTAAGGAGGCGTAATGGGTACTGCGGACCAGCGGCGCCAAGCGGTGCTGCGCGCGATCGTGGCGGACTACATTGCAAGCCAGGAGCCGGTGGGGTCGAAATCCCTGGTGGAGCGGCACAAAATGGGGGTGTCCTCGGCGACGATCCGCAACGACATGGCGGTGCTGGAGCAGCAGGGCTACATCTCGCAGACCCACGCCTCGTCCGGCCGCATCCCCACCGAGGCGGGCTACCGCGCGTTCGTGGACGCGCTGCACGACGTCAAGCCGTTGAGCGCCGCCGAGCGCCACGCCATTTTGGACTTTTTGGAAAACGGCGTGGACATGGAGGACGTGCTGCGCCGCTCCGTGCAGCTGCTCGCGCAGCTGACCAACCAAGCGGCGGTGGTGCAGCTGCCAACGCTGGCCGTTTCTCGCGTGAAGCACTGCGAGGTGGTGGAGCTGACCCCGACGCGGCTTTTGCTCGTGCTGATCACGGACGCCGGGCGCGTGGACCAGCGCAACGTCGAGCTTGCCGCACCGATCGGGCCGGACGGGGTGCGGCTTTTGCGCGACCTTTTGAACGAGGCCCTGGTGGGCCAAACCATGCGCGACGCCTCGGAGGCGCTTTCTCGCCTATCGACGAAAGCTCCGCCCCACCTCGCCGATCCCACCTCACGCGCGGCAGAAGTGCTGATCACCACGCTTGTGGACGCAGCGCCGGACCGGCTGATCATTGCGGGCTCGTCGAACCTGGTCGTGCCGTCGGGAGGCTTGCAGGGCGTCATCGACGCGCTCGAGCAGCAGGTGGTGGTACTAAAACTGCTCGCCGGCGCGCAGGAGCTCGAGCGGGTGAGCGTGCGCATCGGGCGCGAGAACGAGGACGAGGAATTTTCGCGCGCCTCGATTGTTACAACAGCGTACGGCTCGGGCGACGAGGCACTCGGCGGCCTCGGGGTAGTGGGTCCGACCCACATGGACTACCCCGGTACCATGCAGAAGGTTGCCACCGTGGCCCGCTACATCAGCCGCATTCTGCGGGGCGAATAGAAGGGAAGTTATGGCTCGCGATTACTACGGCATCCTCGGCGTGGACCGGGAAGCCACCGAGCAGGAGATTAAGAAGGCGTACCGCAAGCTGGCGCGCAAGTACCACCCGGACGTGAACCCGTCCGAGGAGGCCGCCGAGAAGTTCGCGGAGATCGCGGCGGCGCAGGAGGTGCTGCTGGATCCGCAGAAGCGCGCGATCGTGGACCGCGGCGGCGACCCGATGGAGGCCGGCGGCGGCATGGGTGGCGCCGGCGGCTTCGGCGGCGGGGGACTCGGCGACATCTTCGAGGCGTTCTTCGGCGGCGGCGGTGCCCGCCAGCCCCGCTCGCGCGTGCAGCCGGGCAACGACGCGCTGCTGCGCACTGCCATCACCCTGGAGGAGGCGTTCGCCGGCACGAAGAAGGACGTCACCGTGGATACCGCCGTGCTGTGCGACAAATGCCACGGCACCGGGTCGAAGACCGAGGCGAAGCCGGTGCCCTGCGGCACCTGCGGCGGCGCCGGCCAGGTCCAGGAGATGCAGCAGTCGTTCTTGGGCAACGTCATGACCACCCGCGAGTGCCCCACCTGCCACGGCTACGGCGAGGTGATCAAGGACCCGTGCACCCAGTGCGCCAGCGACGGCCGCGTGCGCGCCACCCGCGATCTGACCGTGAACATCCCCGCCGGCATCAACTCCGGCATGCGCATCCGCATGGCGGACCAGGGCGAGGTCGGCCACGGCGGCGGCCCCGCCGGCGACCTCTACGTGGAGGTGCAGGTCAAACCGCACCCGGTGTTCGTGCGCGAGAACAACGATCTGCACGTGCGCCTGACCGTGCCGATGTACGACGCAGCGCTCGGCACCGAGCTGGCCGTGGACAACCTGGCGGGTGAGCGCACCACCATTGAGGTGCCCGGCGGCACCCAGCCCGGCGACACGATCCACCTGCCCGGCGAGGGCATGCCGCGGCTGCGCGCCGAGGGCGCCGGCGACATGATCGCCCACGTCCAGGTCACCGTGCCCACCGCCCTGACCAACGACGAGCGCGCCGCCTTGACCGACCTGCGCGACGGCCACCCGGACAACCCGGAAATCCACGTCGAGTCCGACGAGCACGGCGAGGGCTTCTTCTCCCGCATGCGCGACCGCTTCCGCCGATGAGCCTGCCGTACTTCCTCACCGACGACCCCGCCGCCGGGGCGCTCACCGGCGCGGAGGCCAAGCACGCCCACGTCAAGCGCATTGCACCCGGCGAGCGCATCATGCTTATCGACGGCCAAGGGACCACCGCCGTCACCCGCGTCACGTCGGTGGAGGCTGGTCGGGTTGACGGAGTCGTCGAGAAGCAGGAGTTTGTGCCGCAACCCACGCCGCGCGTGACGGTGGTGCAGGCGGTGCCGAAAGGCGAGCGCGCGGAGCTCGCGGTGGACTTGGCGGTGCAGGCCGGGGCCGACGCGATTGTGCCGTGGATTTCGCACCGCACCATCGCGCGGTGGCCGGCGAACAAGCAGGCCAAGCAGGTGGAGAAGTGGCGCGCGCAGGCTTTGGCCAGTGCGAAGCAGGCGCGGCGGGCGTGGGTGCCGGAGGTGCGCGACCCGGTGAGGACGAACCAGCTGTCCGCGCTGCTGCGTGAGTGCCACGCTCTGGTTCTGCACGAGGACGCCACCGACTCGATCCGCGACGTCGAATTCGGCGATGACGTGTGGCTGATCGTCGGGCCCGAAGGCGGCATCGGCGAGGACGAACTGGAGATTCTCGGCGCCCGCCCGGTGAAGCTCGGTCCCGAGGTGCTGCGCACCGCCTCGGCGGCGTTCGCGGGGCTTTGCGCCATCGGGGCGTTGACCTCCCGCTGGTAGGGTTGGCCCCCATGGAAGAAATGGTGACGCGCAAGGTCGAACTCGACTCGGCGTACGCACAGTCCGTCCTGGGGATCAACGACGACAACCTGCGGGTTTTGGAGGACCAGCTCGGGGTGGGCTTCCACGCCCGCGGCACCGAGCTGACCGTCAAGGGGCACGCGGAGCAGGCGGCGCACGCGCTGCGCGTCGTCGAGGAGCTTGAGTCCATGGCGCGCCGCGGTGTTCCGCTGGGGGTGGACACGGTGGTCCAGGCGGTGCGCATCATGGAGGCCGAAGCGCCGGGTTCGGTCGCGGACATCCTCGGCGAGGAGATCATCTCGCGCCGCGGCAAGGTCATCCGCCCGAAGACGGCCGGCCAGCGCGCGTACGTCGACGCGATCGACGAGAACACCATCACCTTCGGCATCGGCCCGGCCGGCTCCGGCAAGACGTACCTCGCCGTGGCGAAGGCGGTCCAGGCGCTGCAGAACAAAGAGGTCAAGCGCATCATTTTGACCCGCCCGGCGGTGGAGGCGGGCGAAAAGCTCGGTTTCCTGCCCGGCACGCTCTCGGACAAGATCGACCCGTACCTGCGCCCGTTGTACGACTCGTTGCGCGACATGATGGACCCGGAGGCGATCCCGAAGCTCATCGAGGCCGGCATCATCGAGGTCGCGCCCCTGGCCTACATGCGCGGGCGCACCCTGTCGGACGCGTTTGTCATCCTGGATGAGGCGCAAAACACCACCGGCGCGCAGATGAAGATGTTCCTCACCCGCCTCGGCTTCGGCTCGAAAATGGTGGTCACGGGCGATACGTCCCAGGTGGATCTGCCGCGCGGCACCGTCTCGGGCCTGCGCGTGGCGCGGCGCATCCTCGCGGACATCGACGACATTTCGTTCCAGGAGCTCGGCGCCGGCGACGTGGTGCGCCACCACCTGATTTCGCGCATCGTCGCCGCGTACGACCGCCACGACGCGCAGAACGCCCTGCGCTACGAGAAGCGCCAGCAAGCGATCGAGGCCGAGCGGGAAGCGGAGGCGAACCAGTGAGCATTGAAGTGCTGAATGAGTCCGGCGAGGCGGAGGTCAATGAGCAAATGCTTATCGACGTCGCGTCGTTCGCCATGCGCTCCATGGACGTCCACCCTGAAACCGAAGCCACCATCACGCTCGTGGACGAGGCCACGATGGCAGATCTGCACGTGCGCTGGATGGACCTGGAGGGCCCGACGGACGTGATGAGCTTTCCCATGGACGAGCTGACCCCCGGCGGCGGCCGCCCCGACGCGGACATGCCGGGGCCGGCGATGCTCGGCGACATCATCCTGTGCCCCGCCTACGACCGCAAGCAGGCGGAGATGGCCGGCCACGACCTGGCGCACGAGATGGCGCTGCTCACCGTCCACGGCGTGCTGCACCTTTTGGGCTACGACCACATCGAGCCGAAAGACGAGCGCGAGATGTTCGCGCTGCAGAACGAGATCCTGGCGGACTGGTACGACGACCTTGCCCGCCGCGGCGTGGAGTACCAGCCGAAGCCGACCGGCGCGCACGCCTTCCCATCGGCCGCGGACCGCGACGAGCTGGACAAGCTGATGCAGCGCAATATTGGCGGCGCCGAGTGACGCTGACCTTCGTCTACGCGGCGGTCACCATCGCCGCGCTGCTTTTGTCCGGCCTGCTCGGCTCGATCGAGTCTGCGCTTACGCCGATCTCACGCGCCCGCGTCGAGGGCATGGTCAAAGACGACACCCCGGGCGCCGAGGCGCTTCTGCGGGTGGTGGACCACCGCGCGAACCACGTCAACACGCTCGTGCTGGTCAAGACCGTGCTGGATGTCGTCGCGTCTGTCACCGCCGCGATGCTCGCGATGGATGTGCTGGACTCGGACGGGTGGGCGATCGCGGTGGCGGTGATCGTCGTCACGCTGCTGCAATTTTCCATCGTCGGGGTGTTCGCGCGCACCGCGGGCAAGCGCAACCCCTACACCATTTCGCTCAAGGCGGCCCAAGGCCTGGGGGTGTTCCAGGTGGTGCTCGGGCCCGTCGCAAAGCTATTGATTTGGGTGGGCAACCTGTTCCACCCCGGCGAGGACTTCCGCGACGGCCCCTACGCCACCGAGATCGAGCTGCGCGAGATGGTCGAGGTCGCCCAGGAAAAGGGCGTGGTGGAAACCACCGAGGGCCGCATGATCCAAAACATCTTCGACCTCGCGTCCAGCTACGCGCGACAAGTCATGGTGCCGCGGCCCGAGATGGTGTGGATCGAGGGCGAGAAAACCGCGCGCCAAGCCACCGCGCTCATGGTGCGCTCCGGGCATTCGCGCGTGCCGGTGATCGGGGAGAGCGTCGACGAAATCGTCGGCATCGCGTACCTGAAGGACATGTTCACCGACCGCGGCACCCCCATCGACCCCGCCACGCCGATCACGGAGTTCATGCGCGAGCCGCTGTTCATCCCGGACTCGAAGCCGCTGGACGTGCTGCTCAAAGAGATGCAGCAGTCGAACACGCACATCGCCATGCTTATCGACGAATACGGCACCGTCGCCGGCCTTCTCACCATGGAGGACCTGCTGGAAGAGATCGTCGGCGAAATCACCGACGAGTACGACGAGGACGAGGAAGCCCCGGTGACCGAGGTGGAGCCGCGCGTGTTCCGCGTCCAGGCCCGCCTCCCGTTGGATGATTTGGTGGACTACCTCGCCGACAACCTGGACTACGAGCTGGAGTACGCCGAGGACGTCACCGACAACGTCGATACGGTGGCCGGGCTGTTGTCGTATGAGCTGGGGCGCGTGCCGCTGCCGGGCGCGTCGATTCTGCGCGACGGGGTGCGCTACACCGCCGAGGGCGGCCGCGACCGCCGCGGCCGGGTGAAGACCCGCACCGTGCTCGTCTCGGTGGCGGAGGCCACAGAGCCGCTCCACGGCGATTAGTCCTACTTTTCGGTAGAATTGTGCACGTAAGCAGGTTTCCACCGAGAGGAGCTTCACATGCGCGCTGTACGTTACTACGGCCAGAAGGACATCCGCGTCGAGGACATCGACGCCCCAGAGGCAGGCAAGGGCGAGGTGCTCATCGACATCGCCTGGTGCGGCATCTGCGGTACCGACCTCCACGAGTACCTGGAAGGCCCGATCTTCTGCCCGAAGCCGGGCCACCCGCACCCGATCACCGGCGAGGAGCCGCCGGTCACGCTCGGCCACGAGTTCTCCGGCGTCGTCGCGGCACTGGGCGAGGGCGTGGACGACCTTGAGGTCGGCCAGCATGTCGTCGTCGAGCCGTACGTGCTTCCCGACGATGTCGACCCGAAGGAGCCGGGCCCGTACAACCTCCACCCGGACGTCAACTTCATCGGCCTTGCCGGCGGTGGCGGCGGCCTGTCCGAGAAGATCGCGGTGCAGCGCCGCTGGGTCCACCCGATCAAGAACGACGTGCCGCTGGACGAGGCCGCGCTCATCGAGCCGCTGTCCGTCGCCCACCACGCATTCTCCGCCTCCGAGGCCGGCGAGGGCGACGTGGTTCTGGTCGGCGGTGCTGGCCCGATCGGCGTGCTCACGGCTGCCGTCGCTAAGGCATACGGCTGCACCGTGGTCGTCTCCGAGCTGTCCGAGCTGCGCCGCCAGAAGGCCCTCGACGCTGGTGTCGCCGACCACGCCATCGACCCGTCCAAGCAGGACCTGAAGGAAGAAATCCTGAAGATCACCGACGGCAAGGGCGTCGACGCAGCCTTCGAGGCAACCTCCGTCAACGTCGTGCTCGACCAGCTCGTCGATTGCCTGAAGCTCAAGGGCACCCTGGTTGTGGAGTCCATCTGGTCCAAGAAGGCCGAGCTGGACATCCACGCCGTGGTGATGAAGGAGCTGACCATCCGCGGCATCATCGGCTACGCCCACGACCACGAGCAGACCATCAAGCTCGTCGAGGAGGGCAAGGTCGACCTGAAGCCGTTCATCACCGGCAAGATCGGCTTCGACGGTGTCGTCGACGAGGGCTTCGACACCCTGATCAACCGCAACGAGACCGCCGTGAAGATCCTGGTGTCGCCGGAGCTCTAAAATGCTCGTATGAGCAATATTCTCTCCATCCAGTCCGCTGTCGCGTATGGCCATGTTGGCAACTCGGCAGCGGTCTTTCCTTTGCAGCGCATCGGCCACGAAGTCTGGCCGGTGTACACCGTGAACTACTCCAACCACACCGGCTACGGCGCGTGGGGCGGGCCGATCATCCCCGCCGACGACGTCTCCGCGGTGCTGAGCGGCATCCGCGACCGCGGCGCATTCCCGCTTATCGACGGCATCCTCACCGGCTACCAGGCTTCCCCCGAAATCGCCGACGTGATCGTTGGCACCGTGCGCGACATCAAGGCGGAGAACCCGGACGCGCTCTACACCTGCGACCCGGTGATGGGCTCGGCGACGTCCGGCTGCTTCGTCGCCGACACCATCCCGCCGCTGTTCCGCTCGACGATCGTGCCGGCCGCCGACATCATCACCCCGAACCAGTTCGAGCTGGGGTACCTGACCGAGCGTGACGTGACCGACCTCGATTCCACCCTCGCCGCCGTCGACGCCGCCCGCGAGATGGGCCCGTCCACCGTGCTGGTCACCTCGGTAAAGCGCCCGGAGACGCCTGAGGACGCCATCGAGATGATCGCCGTCGACGATAACGGCAAGTGGATCGTGCGCACCCCGCGCCTGCCGTTTAAACGCAACGGCTCCGGCGACGTCACCGCGGCGCTGTTCACCGGGCACTACCTCCGCGGCCGCGACGCGAAGGACGCGCTGGCCAAGACGGCGTCGTCTGTGTTCGACCTGCTGCGCGTGACCCTCGAGGCAGACTCGCAGGAGCTCAAGCTCGTCGAGGCGCAGGACTACTACGCCAACCCGCAGCTCCAGTTCGAGGTCGAGGCCCTCTAACCGTTTTCAGGCATGCCGATGTGCCCGCCCTTTTGGGGCGGGTTTTCGGTGTGTGGTTAGTCGAAGAGCAGTTCCATCGCGCCCGGGGTGGTCATTGGGACGCGGGTGCCGTTGGGTGCGACCCAGTAGATGCGGGCGTTCGGGTTATCGATGTAGCCGAACGGGCCTTGCCTGTTGTCGGCGTTGACCCCGTTGTGGAAGGGGCACAGTTCGGCGAGGTTGTCCATGTTGGTCATTCCCCCGTAGCGCCAGGCATTGATGTGGTGGGTTTGGGTGGTCTCTGCGGAGTGTTTGCAGTCGGGAAACGCACATCGCGGGCAGAGTAGCTTCGACATGACCTTCTGTTTCGCGTTGGCGCAGCGCTGACCGCAGTACAGGTTGACGGGTCCTTCCTGGGGGTGGAACGCGGCGACTTCGAGTATGTCGCCGAATTCGTGCTCCATGTATTCGGCACCGGTCATGGTGGTGCCGTCGGTGCAGATCAGGGTGACTTCGTCTGCGTGGCCGGATTGGATGCGGGCCCAGTCGGCGATCGGCACGAGGATGATCGGCCGGAAGTTCGCCTTCGCTACGCCTTTGCCGTCGCGCAGGATCCCGATGAGGGTGTGGGCCATTTGGGCGGCGGCGGGGTCGTCGGTGTCGATGAGTTGTCGCAGCAGGTGCTCCAAATCTGCGAGGTCGCGCTCGTTGTAGGTGAGGATCATGGTGCGCATGCCTGCCTTCGAGCGGCTGAACCTGCACGAGGGTGGGGCGGGTTTGACGGGTTGTTTGATCAGCCGTTTGATGCGCTTGGTCAGTGCCCTGTACGAGCCGCGGTGGCGCACCAAATCCAACCTAATGCGCCAGCGTTCGGCTGCCCCTTCGACGGCGAGGAGTTTCTTCTCGATGTGCACGAGCTGGTCGATAGGTAAACCCTCGGCGGCGGCGAGGGCGTCGCGTTGTTTGCGGGTGAACTGGGTCGGGCCAAAGTAGGTGTGGTGCACCCGGGCGAGGTCGCGGACCCGGCCGGTGGACAGGCCGGCGGCCATGGCCACGTCGCGGTCGAAGTCGGCGAGTATGGAGACGCCTGCGGAAACAAAGTCAGTGAAGTTCATGGCCTGAAAGCTATGGCGGCACCGCAACCCCGACAAGACCCAAATGAAAATCTGTGGATAACCCCCGCCAAAAGCCCCCGCCGCAACACAGTTGTCCACAGCGAAACCACTCAGGGGTTGACAGGTAGAATCCCAGGCCATGAACGACTTCCCCGATTTCCCGGACGATCTGCCCCGAGAGGCCAGCGCGAACGACGTCGAGCGCGCCGACGCTGGCGGCTTCACTGACACCCCGGAGGGCTTCAGGTCGGGGTTCGTCAGCTTCGTGGGACGCCCGAACACCGGCAAATCCACGCTGACGAACGCGCTGGTGGGGGAGAAGATTGCGATTATGGCGGATCAGCCGGAGACGACCCGTCACCCGATCCGCGGCGTGATCAACCGCCCCGACGCCCAGGTCATCGTGGTGGACACCCCGGGCATCCACCGCCCGCGCACGCTGCTGGGCGAGCGCCTCAACGACGTGGTCAAGGACACCTTCGCCGACGTGGACGTCATCGGTTTCACGGTGCCTGCGGACGAGAAGATCGGCCCCGGCGACCGCTACATCCTCGAGCAGATTCGCGAAACCAAGCCGAATACGCCGATCGTGGGCATCGTGACCAAGCTGGACAAGACGGGCAAGGACACCGTCGGCGAGCGCCTGCTGGAGCTGCACGAGTTGCTCGGCCAGGACGCGGAGCTGGTGCCGGTGTCGGCAACGCAGCAGATTCAGGTGGATACGCTGCTTGACGTGCTCGTCGATAAGCTCCCGCAAGGCCCGCGTTTCTACCCCGAGGACCACACCACGGACGAGGACATGGAAACGCGCATCGCGGAGCTCATCCGCGAGGAGGCGCTGCGGGGGCTTCGCGACGAGCTGCCGCACTCCGTCGCCGTCCAAATCGACGAGATGATCCAGGAGGACCGCCGCGTCAAAATTTACGCCGTGCTCTACCTGGAGCGCCCGGGCCAAAAACGCATCATTGAGGGCCCGGACGGGCGGCGCCTCAGCGGCATCGTGCACCGCGCCCGCAAGCAGATCATCGAGCTGACCGGGCAAAACGTGTACCTGGACGTGCGCGTGAAGGTGCTGAAGAATTGGCAGCAGGACCCGAAGGCGCTGGGCCGGCTTGGCTTCTAAGGCCCCGCGCCCGAACTGGCGCGACCGCGCGTTTGTCGTGCGCACCTACGACTTCGGGGAGGCGGACCGGGTCGTCGTCCTGCTCACCAAGAACCACGGGCTTATCCGCGGCGTGGCCAAGGGGGTGCGCAAGGCGAAGAGCCGCTTCGGGTCACGGTTGCAGCCGTTCGTGGAGGTCGACGCGCTGATCTACCCGGGCCGAGGCCTCTCGGCGATCGCTTCCGCCGACACCGTTACCTACTACGGCGCCCGCATCATCGACGACTTCGACCGCTACGCCGCCGCCTGCGCCGTGATGGAAACGGCGGAAAAGCTCAGCTTCGACGAAGCCGACCCCGCGCTGTTCGCCCTGGTCCAGGACGCGCTCAAAAACCTGCAGACCAACCAGCACCCCACGATGGTTCTCGACGCGTTCATCCTCCAGGCCACCGAACACGCCGGCTGGGGGCTAAGCCTGTTCAACTGCGCGAATTGCGGCGCACCCGGCCCGCACAAGGCGTTCAACGCCACCGTCGGCGGGGCGGTGTGCAACAACTGCCGCCCGCCGGGCTCCATGGACGTCCACCCCGAAACGTTGCACGAGATGTGGCTGATGGAGCAGGGCAGCGAAGTGCCGTCGATACGCGCGGCGCAGATTCACCGCGCAACCGTGGCGCACCTGCAATTCAACCTGGAAACTGGGCTGAAAAGCTTCAAGATTATGGAGCAGGCATAATTGACGCCCATGGGCGCACCGAGAATTGACACGAAGTTCATCCCGAAGCACATCGCGCTGGTGATGGACGGCAACGGCCGTTGGGCGCAGCAGCGCGGCCTGAAGCGCACCGAGGGGCACAAGGTGGGCGAGGAGAAGCTCATGGAGGCCGTCGACGCGTGCATCGAGCTCGGCGGCGTCGAGTGGCTCTCCGCATACGCGTTTTCCACCGAAAACTGGAAGCGCAGCCCTTCCGAGGTGCACTTTCTGATGAACTTCACGCGCGAGGTGCTGCGCCGCCAGCGCGACGAGCTGCACGCCAAAAACGTGCGTGTGGTGTGGTGCGGGCGCCGCCCGAAGCTGTGGGGCAGCGTCATCGAAGAGCTCGAGGTCGCCGAGGAGCTGACCAAAAACAACACCGGCCTGACGTTGGCTATGTGCGTCAATTACGGCGGGCGCGCGGAGATCGCGGATGCGGTGCAAAAGCTTATCGACGCTCAAGTGTCCACCGTCGACGAAAAAACCATCGCTCGCTATCTGTACCGCGCGGACATGCCGGACGTGGACCTGTTTTTGCGCCCGTCGGGGGAGCAGCGTACGTCGAACTTCCTCATCTGGCAGTCCGCGTACGCGGAGATGGTGTACCAGGACGTGCTGTTCCCGGACTTCACCAAGGAAGATCTGTGGGACGCGGTGCTCGAGTACGCCAAGCGCGACCGCCGCTTCGGCGGCGCGGTGGACAAGTTCGCTAACTAGCGCTTGGCCTGGCAGGCGCGGCACACGCCGTAGATTTCGGCGTCGTGGCCGACCAGCTCGTAGCCGTAGTGCGAGGCGATGACCTCGGCCCACTTCTCCACGGGCCCGCCCTCGATTTCCTCGCTGCGGCCGCACTCGGTGCACACCAGGTGGTGATGGTGGTGGCCAGATAAGCAGTCGCGGTAGAGGGTTTCGCCGTCGGGGGATTGCAGCACGTCCACGGCGTTGACCTCGGCGAGCGATTGCAGGGTGCGGTAGACGGTGGTGAGGCCGACGGACGCGCCGTCGTCAAGCAATTGCTCATGGATGGTTTTCGCGGACGCGAACTTGTCCAGCCCCCGCAACGTCTCCACGACGGCGGCGCGCTGGCGCGTCATGCGCGGGCCCAGCTTGGGCACGGGGCGGGTGTGCGCCCGGCGGTTCGTTTGCGTCATACCATTGCAGTGTACCTAGTCGCGCACGGGCTTTGGCGTCTGCGGGGCGAGGCCGGGATCCACTTCGGGACGCACCGTGGCAGGCGGGTCGACGATCGCCGCGCCGATGGAGCCGCCGGAGCTCCCGCTGTTTTCCCGCCTGCGCTTGCGCAGCTCGGCCAGCTCGTCCTGGGCCTCGGTGAGTTTCTCCAGCGACGCCAGCTCGTGAATGATGCCGATGATGTCCGGCTGGTCCAGCGCGTAGAGCACCTCGCGGCCCTTGCGCGACGACGACACCAGGCCCGCCGAACGCAGCACTCGCAAGTGCTGGGAAATCAGCGGCTGCGACTTCTCCAACTCGGTGACCAGCTGGTGGACGACCTTCTCTTCCTCGGCCAGAAGCAGCAGAATCTCCAGCCGGGTTTTCGAGTCCAGTACTTTCACGAGCGCGGCAGTGCGGTCCACGTCCTCGTCCGCCAGCTTTGGAAGGTCCGCCAAAACGTAACGTTCGCTCACGGCGTCCCCTTTCCTCAGCGCCAATGGGAAACAGATGATTCGTTCAGAATACAAGAATGCCTAAACAGAGTGGGACTTATGTCCAAACTGGGCGGGTGACCGGAGGCGTCGTAAGGCGGGCTATGCTGTTGACCGTAATTTGCACGCACTTTCCCACCAGGAGATGTTGATGCCCGCATCAAAGATTGAGACCGTCGTTAACCTGTGCAAGCGCCGCGGACTGGTGTACCCGGCCGGCGAGATTTACGGCGGAACCCGCTCCGCGTGGGACTACGGCCCGCTCGGCGTTGAGCTGAAAGAAAACCTCAAGCGCCAGTGGTGGAAGCACATGGTGCAATCCCGCCGCGACACAGTCGGCGTGGACACCTCCGTCATCCTGCCCACCCGCGTGTGGGAAGCCTCCGGCCACGTCGAGGTGTTCACCGACCCGCTCGTTGAGTCGCTGTACACCCACAAGCGCTACCGCGCCGACCACCTCCTCGAAGCCTACGAAGAAAAGCACGGCCACCCGCCGGCAAACGGTCTGGCGGACATCAACGACCCGGAAACCGGCCAGCCCGGCAACTGGACCGAGCCGAAGGCGTTCTCCGGTCTGATGAAGACCTACCTGGGCCCCGTGGACGACAAGGAAGGCCTGCACTACCTGCGCCCGGAGACCGCGCAGGGCATCTTCGTGAACTTCAAGAACGTGATGACGTCGTCACGCATGAAGCCCCCGTTCGGCATCGCGAACACCGGCAAGAGCTTCCGCAACGAGATCACCCCGGGCAACTTCATCTTCCGCACCCGAGAGTTCGAGCAGATGGAGATGGAGTTCTTTGTCAAGCCCGGCGAGGACGAGAAGTGGCACGAGTACTGGATTGACAACCGCTACAACTGGTACGTCGACCTGGGCATCAACCCCGACAACCTGCGCCTCTACGAGCACCCGCAGGAGAAGCTCTCCCACTACTCCAAGCGCACCGTGGACATCGAGTACGCCTTCGGCTTCACCGGCTCCAAGTGGGGCGAGCTCGAGGGCGTGGCCAACCGCACCGACTACGACCTGAAGACCCACGCCGAGGCCTCCGGCGAGGACCTGAGCTACTTCGACCAGGAGAACAACGAGCGCTGGATCCCGTACTGCATCGAGCCCGCCGCGGGCCTGGGTCGTGCGATGATGGCGTTCCTCATCGACGCCTACGACGAGGAAGAAGCCCCCAACGCCAAGGGCGGCACCGACACCCGCGTCGTGCTGCGCCTGGACCGCCGCCTCGCCCCGGTGAAGGTAGCGGTGCTGCCGCTGTCGAAGAAGCCGGAGCTGTCCGGCCCGGCCGAGGAGCTCGCCGCGAAGCTGCGCCAGCACTGGAACGTCGACTTCGACACCTCCGGCGCGATCGGCCGCCGCTACCGCCGCCAGGACGAAACCGGCACCCCGTTCTGCGTCACCTACGACTTCGACACCCTGGAAGACCAGGCCGTCACCGTGCGCGAGCGCGACACGATGGAGCAGGAGCGCGTGCCGCTGGCGGAGCTGGAGTCTTACCTGGCCGCCCGCCTGATCGGCTGCTAAATTTTCGCTCATGCATTACGTGAGCTGGGACCGCACGAACCGGGACGCGCCGAAGCTGCTGGCTGAGGACGGCCCGGACGTCCTCGGCGTGTTCGAGCACGACCGCGCGATCGTGTGCGGCCAGAGCTGGGATCTGACCGCGCACGCTGAGTCGGGCGCTGTTGCCACGTGCGGCGGCGAGGACGTCGTGCGCACCTCCGACAGCCTGAAGCGCGCCAAGCGCATCGACGCGGTCGTGGACGGCACGCCTTTCGCCCTGATCCCGGAGACGTCCAAGAACTGGGTGGTCGAGGGTCCGGACGGCGAGAAGGTCGCCCAGTTCACCCAGGACCACAACGGGGTGCGCAAGGCCATCCTCGAGTTCGAGGGGGAGACCCATCTGCCGCCCGTGCAGGTTGCCGGCCTGGCGTGGCTCACGCGCTGCGTGCTGGAGGCCCGCAAGATGGCCAACTCCACCGCGCTGATTACCACGCTGGTGTTCCTGTCGCTGTTTGTCGTGGTGGTGGCAGTGCTGTGATCTGGCAGGGAGCTTCGCTTATCGACGACCAAAGGTCCATCGCCGAATCCACCCCCGACACCGTCACGGTGGGCGAGACCGTTTTGAGAATCACGTCCGACAACCCGGCGAAGTTCCGCGCCTTTGACGTCGCGACGTCGGAGGAATACCTGCTGCGCAAGGCCGGGTTTACGGTGTCGCGCTACGCCGCGGACTGCGCTGACCGTCGCTACACCTTGAACCGCTCGGGCTTTGACCTGCTGTCGGGCGCGATCACCCCGAAGCGCGAGATCCGCGACGGCGCCGGCGAGCTCATCGCCGTGACCCGGGGGTTCCCCTCGGGCGAGCTGGGCGTCGACGTTGCGGAGCCGACGCTTCGTGCCGACGGGTTCGACGAGATCCAGCTCGTGGACCTCGCTTTCATGTCTTGGGCGCTGACCTTCGTCGACGCGCCCGCCCGCCGCACGCGCTACTAAGCACCCGCGCGGCGCCTGGGGGCGCCTAGAAGGTGCCGCCGCGGTTGGAGGGGCGCCCGCCGGAGAAGCCGCCGCCGCCACCGAAACCGCCTCCGCCGAAGCCACCGCCACCGAAGCCGCCGGAGAGCACCGAGCCCCACAGCACGGCGCTGGCCAGCGAGTCAGCGGTCTGGCGGTTGCGCTGGGCCTGGTAGCGGCGCAGGTCGTCGTTCGCGGCGGCCTCGGCGCGGCGCGCGGTGTCGGTGGCGGCGCGTGCGGCGTCGATGCCCGTGCGGGTGTCGCGCACGCGCAGCTGGTGGGCCTGCGCGTACTGGCGTTTCGCCTCCGCCAGCAGGGTGCGCGCGTGCGAGCCGATGATGCGGCCGCGCGACAGGATCAGGTCCTCGGCGCGCTGGATTTGGGAGCCGGCGACTTGCATTTGCTGGTCGAAAAGCTGCAGCGCGCGGGACTGATCCCCGGCGATGCCCTTCGCCCGGTCCAGCGCCTCGTCGATTTCGGCGTCCATGCTGGTCAGCTCCTGGTAGAGCGCCAGCGGGTCGGACTGGTCGCGGTCGCCGATCTCGCTCAGCATGCGTTGGGCTTTGGCGGAAACGGTGTCGAGCGTAGTGACGTCGATAGGCGCACCCTGCGCACGAGCACCCTTGACCTGCTCGATTTCGCGCAGCTCCCCGCGGATCTCGTCGATCAGCGCGGGCAGGTTCGCTTTCGCGGCGCGGATGTTGTCCTCGGCGTGCTCGATGGCGGCGAGGTTGGTGTCGGAGACGTTGACGGCGCGGGTGGCGGCGGCGAGCGTGTCCAACAGCGCGCCCTGGCGCCCGGCCGGCTTGTCCGCCAGCGTGCGCGCCTCGCCGAGGGCCTTTTCCGCCTCGTCCAACGACGCCTCCGCGAGGTCCACGTTGTCCACGATGGATTCCAGGATCTGCGCCGGGTACTCGCCCTGCAGCTGCGCCAGTGTGGCTCGCGCGGGCTCGAGGCGCGCCCGGATGTCCACGGTGCGCGCAAGCACCTTCTCCACCTCTTCGGGCGCGCGCATGAGCACGCCGCGCATCTCGTTGAACTCGGTGGTCTTGTCGCGAAGCGCCTGCTCGGCGCGTCCAGCGGAGGAGATGATGTCTACCAGCATCGCGCGTTTTTCGGGCTCGGTTTCGGGGATGGCGTCGTACAGCTTCTGGTGCGTGGCAAACGCGCGCTGCAGGGTGGTGGTGGCCTCGTTCATCGCGGAGGTGAACGGGCGCACGCGGTCCGCGCCGAACTCGGCGGTGGCCAGCTCGAGCTCCTGTTTGCCCTGGGTAATCGAGTCGTCGGCGGAGACCAGCGCGTCGCGCGCGACCTCCTCCAGCGTCGGCGTGGGCAGGCGCCCCAGCGAGTCGGTGTCCGCCGGGTCCAGGGCCTTCGCGGACTCGATCTGCTTGGCTTGCTGCTTCTTCGAGCCCTTGCGCGTCGCCGCGTACACGCCGCCGCCCGCCAGCGCCGCGACACCCAGGCCGCCCGCGAGCCAGCCTGCGCCATCGCCTGACGACGAGCTCCCGCCCGCCACCGCATTCACCGCATTCAACGCGGCCGAAGACCAGTTCATCTCGGACAGCTGGGCGTGCGCGGCGGAGTTCATGCGGTCGATCTCGGACTGGGTCCACTCCTCGCCGCCGCCGACGTTATACAGCCGCTCGTCCGGCGAGATCGCCAGCACGGCGGTGTTGGAGCCGTTCGCCGCCACGGCCTTGTCCACCCATTCGGGCGGGGTGTACTGCCCGAACGAGCGCAGGAACACCACGCGCACGGACTTGCCCTGGGTCTTGCTGACCTCCTGGATCGCGCCTTCGATCTCGGCCAGTTCGTCGGCGGAGAGCACTGCGGCGTCGTCGGTCACCGGCTGCGTCAGCCGCCCCGGCTCGAGGGATGCCTTGGTGGCGGTTGCTTGGGCCTGGATGAGGGTGGGCGGAGCTTCCGTCGCAAAGCTGGGTGCGGCGGCGACAAAAAGGCCGCCGGACACGGCGAGGATGCGCAAGTAACGGCTAGTCATGCCGACTAGGGTAGCGCGACGTGTACGTTTACAACGCCGCCGATACGCAGCGCCGCGCCGACGAGGCGCCGAAGGGCGCGCAACTCGCCCCGGATTCGCGCGGGGATTTCGCCCGCGACCGCGCCCGCGTGCTGCACTCCGCGGCGCTGCGCCGCCTCGCGGACAAGACCCAGGTGGTCGGGCCGCGTGACGGCGACACCCCGCGCACGCGCCTGACGCACTCGCTGGAAGTCGCGCAGATCTCCCGCGGCATCGGCGAAGGCCTGGGCTTAAGCCCCGACCTGTGCGAGATGGCGGGGCTGACCCACGACATCGGGCACCCGCCGTACGGCCACAACGGCGAGGTCGCGCTCGACGAGGTCGCGCCCTGCGGCTTCGAGGGCAACGCGCAGACGTTGCGGATCCTTGCGCGCCTGGAGCCCAAAGTGCTTATCGACGCCACGTCCTTCGGCCTCAACCTCACCCGCGCATCACTCGACGCGGCGGTGAAGTATCCGCTGACGCGCACGAACGCGGACGGGTCTGTGAACCGGAAGTACTCGGCCTACGACGAGGACGCTGGCGTGCTGGAGTGGCTGCGTCTCGGGCACGCCGACGGGGCGCCGCCGATGGAGGCGCAGGTGATGGACTTTTCCGACGACATCGCTTACTCCGTCCACGACGTCGAAGACGGCATCGTCTCCGGGCGCGTCTCCCTGCGGGTGCTGTGGGACTTCGTGGAGCTGGCCGCTTTGGCGGAGAAGGGAGCGGCCGCGTTCGGCGGCGACGCGGATTCGCTTGTGGATGCCGCCGACCGCCTGCGTTCCCTGCCCGCCATCGCCGCCGCTGCCGAGTTCGACTACACGCTTAGCGCGTGGACCGGCCTGAAGGCGCTGACGTCGCAGCTGGTGGGCCGCTACGTCGGCGCCGTCACCCGCGCCACCCGCGAGGACGATGGCAACCGCGCCCTCGCGGACGCGCCTGGCGCTGCGACCTCCGGCGCGCCTGGCCTCGGCTTGGGCCGGCAGCATGGGCGCCTCGTCGTCCCGCCGGACGTGGAGGCCGAGGTCCGCCTGCTCAAGACCGTCGCGGTGCTCTACGTCATGGACCAGCCGTCGCACCAGGCGCGCCAGGACCGGCAGCGCGACCGCATCTACCGCGTCCACGAGTACCTGCGCGCCGGCGCGCCGGGCAGCCTGGACACGATGTTCCAGGCGTGGTTCAACGCCGCCGAGACGGACCTGGAGCGCGAGCGCGTGATCGTGGACCAGATCGCGTCCATGACCGAGTCGCGCCTCGAGCGCACCGCCAAGAAGGCCGCCGCCTTCGAGGGGTACTTCTAGTAAGGTAAGCGCTGTAATCCCCTCCCGTAGTGGTCCCCCGTTTTAACGGCATGGCTGTGGAGGGGTTTCTTTATTACAACCGCTCGGCGATGGCGGCGAGCGCGACGCGGGTGCCGATCTCGCCGGGGAGCCAGGGCAGTTCGACGCGGGGGACGTCGGGAAGTTGCGAGTCGAGCAGCGAGAGCGCGGAGTCCTCCACGGCGCGGCGCGAGGCCATGAACTCGCCGGCATCGAGAGGGCTGCGGCGGTTGATCACCAGCCCCGGGACGCGGATGCTGTTGGACGTGAGGTCGTCGTAAAGCTCGATGCTCTCGAGGACCGGGAGGCGCTCCGCGGTGAGCACGATGTGGAACGCGCAGGCCGCGGGGTCGGTGAGGACGTCGCGCAGGCGCTCGAACTTGCGGCGGCGGCGCAGCAGTGTGGCGCGGATTTCCTGGTTGCGGCGCTCCACGGGGTCGTCGATAGTCCCGCCCAAACCGCGGACGGCGCGGGAGAACTTGTCGGATTGCTCGCGCCGCTGTATCAGCCCGCCTGTGTACGCGGCCATGAGCTCCGGCAGCGCGAGCAGGCGGGAGGTGTGGCCGGAGGGTGCGGTGTCGAAGATGATGTGGTCGTAGCCAGGCCTATCGACGAGCTCCGCCACCGCCTCCAACATCGCCGCCTCATGCATCCCGGGCGAGTGCCGCGCCAGGTCCAGGTGGCGACGGACCTCGGGGTGCATGCGCTCCGGCATCATCGCGCGCATGGAGCCCTCCACCTCCGCGAGGTGCCGCTCGGTGGTGGCGGCGGGGTCGAGCTCCACCACGTTGAGGTTGGGCTCGAGGGGCGCGGGGGCGTCGGAAAGCTGCGCGTCCCAGATGTGGCCCAAGTTGTGCGCCGGGTCCGTGGACACCAGCAGCACGCGCCGGCCGGCCTCGGCGAGGCGCACCGCGGTGGCCGCCGACACGGTGGTTTTGCCCACCCCGCCCTTGCCGCCGAAGAACATCACGGGCGCGGGCGCTAGCAGCATCGCACGCCGTCCAGCGGGGATCGCTCCATGCCCATGCGGGTGTGCCAGGCGTGGAATTCGTCGTAAAGCAATGGCATCAGTTCGAGTGTGTAGAAGCTTGCGGGGTTAGGAATGCCGAGCGTCTCCGAGGCGACGAGGAGGGTGAACAGGTCGTCCTCCTCGCGCGCGGCGCGGGCGAACTCGCGGCGGTACGGAGCTTTGTAGAACTCGTCGAGGCCGCGGGCAATTGCTTTAAGACGTTCGCGCATCCGCCAATTCACCCGGAATCGTCTCATCGTCGCGCCAGGTCACAGCCGGTTCCTTGCGCGCCTTCGAGATCGCCGTGAACGCCTCCACGATCACCCAGATGGCGCAGCAGATGATGATCACGTCCAGCACCAGCAGCAGCCAGTTGCCCGCCTCGAGGAACGTGCGCAGCTGCAGCACCGCCGCCCACAGCGACATGGCGGTGACGAACACCAGCGGGATCAGCACCGGCCAGGTCGGGCGGCGCAGCTGCGTCAGGATGATCACCACGACAGACAGCGTCAGGCCCGCCATGAGCTGGTTGGTGGTGCCGAACAGCGGCCAGATCAGCATGCCGCCGGAGCCGTCCAGGCCCATGGAGAACGTCAGGCCGAGCGCGCAGCCCACCGCGATGATGGTGGCGACCGCGCCGGAAAGCTTCACGCCGGCCAGCTCCGCCATCTCCGAGACGACGAGGCGCTGCAGGCGGATGCCGGAGTCCATGGTGGTGGCGGCGAACAGCACGGCCATGGTGGCCAGAATGGTCGCGGACAGGGAGGTCGGGATGCCCAGGCCTTCGTTCATGAGGTCGCCGCCGCCTTTGATGAACGCGTCGACGCCGCCGGCGTTCCACTCGTTGTAGATCTCCTCCCAATCCGCGAGGGTTTTGAAGCCGGAGGTGGTGGCCACGATCGTGCCGAGCGCGAGCAGGCCCTCGCCGACCGCGCCGAAGTAGCCGACGAAGCGCGCGTCCGTCTCCTTGTCCAGCTGCTTCGACGACGTGCCCGAGGAGACGATGCCGTGGAAACCCGAGATCGCGCCGCAGGCGATGGTGACAAACAGCAGGGGGAAGATGCCGGGGGTGCCGTCGGGGACGGCGTCGCGAAGCGAGGGCGCCACAATCTCCGGGCGCACGATGAAAAACGAGCCGTAGAGGATGATCAGGCCCACGAACAGCTGCAGGCCGTTGATGTAATCGCGCGGCTGCAGCAGCACCCACACCGGCAGCAGCGACGCGACGAACGCGTAGGCGAACAGGAAGATGATCCACCAGCCGCGGTCCGGGATGCCCAGCATCGTCTCCGGCAGGGCGAGCGGGAATTGGTCGCCCAGGATCATCAGCCCGTACAGCGCCGCGACACCCACGACGGAGACCAGCGGCAGGTTCCAGTTGAAGCGGTAGATGGCCTGGCCGATCAACAGCGCGACGGCAATCGCGCCCCAGGTGGGGATCACCGCCGTCGGCGTGGAGATGAGCAGGTTCGAAATGACCACCGCGAACGCCGTGTTCACCATGAGCAGCAGCAGGAAAATCACCACGAGGAACAGGTTGCGCCCGCGCGCGCCGATGTAGCGGCCGGACAGTGTGCCGATCGACTGTCCGCGATGCCTTTGCGACGCCCACAGCGCACCCAAGTCGTGCATCCCCGCGAAGAACACGGTGCCGAGCGTGACCCACAGAAACGCCGGCACCCAACCCCAAATCACCGCGACAGCCGGGCCGATGATCGGCGCCGCGCCCGCCACGGACGTGAAGTGGTGGCCCCACAGGACGTACTTGTTCGTGGGGACGAAATCCACGCCGTCCTCCATCGTGTGCGCCGGGGTGGTGTACGCGTCCGAGAGTTGGTAGACGCGGTTGCCCAGGAATTTCGAGTACAGCAGGTAGCCGGCAGCCATCATCGCCAGGCCGACGAGCACCAGGATGAGTGAGCTCATGGGTCTTCTCCGATCGTGTCGTGCTTCACATGGTCTGTGTCACATTGGTTGGGATTATGGCATACGGCACTTTCCTAGGGGTTTCTCAGGGGGTTTCTATTCTTCGGTGCGCTTGGTGTGTGTGGCGCCGGCGCGCGGGCTCCACCCTGTATCCCACCCCAATCCCGCCTGATTCCCGCAAACCCCTAGTAAGCTCTCCCGAGAATGCCCGATTTTCGGCCTTACTAGGGGTTTGTTCCTAGGGGTTTGGGGGCAGCGGGCCAGGGGGCCGGGCACCGAGCGGCCCCGGCGGCCGGCCCCGAAACCCGGCAAGAACAACGCGCCTGCGGTAGTCTCCGCAGCGGGGTAACTGGTCAAGGGGGGACTAATGAAAGACACGCGCAAGAAAGAGCTGCGGGAAAAGCTGGTCGACGTGCGGAGGGTGTCGTCCGCAGACACTGAGACGCACCGGCGCATCAGTGAAGGCGAGCTGGCGCAGCTGACCAAGTCGATGTACTTCTGCGCCGAGACGTGGAAGAGGCTCAAGGAGTACGAGAAAGCCTTCCTGAGGTGCTACGCAGCGGGATGCCAGAGCAGGAAAGCCGTGCTCGTCGACTGCTCGGCCGCGCGACTCAACGGCGTGTGGACAATCGCACGCGGCGAGCCCGTCACTCTTGCGGTGCCCAACGGCCGCCCAGCCTCCATCAATGGCAGCTGGACTGGGTACGAGTACCGCCACCGCCAAATTCCGGAAGCCGACATCATCCACGACGGTCCGGTGCGCTACACCAACGCGATCCGCACCGCCGTCGACATTGCCCGCGAACGCGGCGTCCGCGAAGGTGTCATCGCGATGGACAGCGTGCTCTCCGGCCACGGCGACCACCTCTACGAGGAGCTTCTGCATCAGTTCCGCGCCACCATCGCCCGGCTGGCCGGCACGAAAGGCATCGCCAACGCCCGGAAAGCGCTCCCGCTGGCCAGCAGGCTTTCGGATTCGCCCTATGAGTCACTCCTGCGCCTGATCCTCGACGCCTACGGGGTGCCGTACCGCACCCAGGCGGCGATCGGGCGGTACCGGGTGGACTTCCTCATCGGCGACAACCTTGTCGTGGAGGTCGACGGATGGGAAAAGTACGAAGACGTTCCCCACGAAGTACTGCGCAAGCAGCGTGTGCGCGATGACTGGCTCGCCGAGCGCGGGTACAAGGTTTTGCACTTCTACACCGAGGACTTCTGGGGCGATGAAGCCGATCTGATCCAGCGCATCCGCAAAGCGTGGCCTGTCGCCCGGGGCCTGCTCCCCGTGCAGGTTAAGCCGAAGGGCTACACCCCGATCGGCCCGGGGCGCAGCGTGGCGCTGCCGCCGGACTTGCAGGAGGCCGTCGACAAGCTTCGTGGGCCCTGACCCCTCGACTTCCGAACACATTCCGAATACTCTCAGGGTCATGACACTCGCAGCAGGAACCCCACCGCACACCCGCCGCTCATCCGACTTGAGCAAGCGGTCCGCCGAGGTGTTCGCCGAAGCGGAGAAGCACCCGGTCACGGTCACGCGCCGCGACGGGGAGTCGCTGGTGCTCATGTCCGCGCGGGAGGCGCAACGGCGGGCGCAGTTGCTGGAACTCGCGGCGCAACTCATCACCGTGGCAACGGAAGGCGTCGGCAGCCTCGGCGAGCGAATGGCTCGAGCGTTCCCCTGGATGTTGGCGCTGTCGCAGGCAGACAGGGAATTATGTTCGCAAGAGCTTATCGACGCAGCACGCGCCTCCTTCGCCACCGAACAGCCACACCTCGCCCTCGCAGAGTTCACCGCGTGGAAGGAAACTGCGACCGCCATCGCGGCAGGACTCGGGGATGTCGAAACCGACTGGCTCGACGACAGTGAGCCGGTGGAGCGCCCCTAGCGATGGCGGCCGGGAGGAAGGGGGAGCTGGTCCCGCGCCCCGCGAAGAAGGTCGAGTACGACATCCGCTTCGCCTCGGCTGGGGCGAAGAAGGGGTGGCGCGACCTGGTGGCGACCATGCGGAACCCGATGGCCGACGCATGGGATTTCCTCACCAGGACCCCGACGGCGACCACTTCCACCAATTACCGGCTGAAGGGAGAGCTTGGGGCCGTTCGGCGAGGCGGGCGCTCGTACGAGAGGTGGCAGCACAAACCGACGCTGAAGGGCTCGGCGCGGATCTGGTTCTTCGTCGATGGCCGCACGGTCTTCCTCGAGGCTGTGCATACCAGTCACCCGAACGAGACGAAGTAGTCCCTCCCACCCGCAAACCCCTAGTAACAGAGCCCTAGTATGCGCCATTTTGGGCCTTAATAGGGGTTTCTTACTAGGGGTCTAGCGGGAAAGCTCCACGCCTTCGTCGGCGAGGACCTCGAGCAGCCCGCCTATCGACGCCTCCGGCATCCCCCAATCCGTCACCACCACACGTTTCACGCGGGCCTCGCGCAGGAGGTCGGCCAGGGCGTCGAGGTTGCGCGGCACCGGGCGGGAATCTGCAACGCCGTAGACGGCGGCGATGATGGCGGCGCCGAGGTCCTCGATCGAGCGCACCGGGCGCGTCACAAACACAGCGGGCATTAGTTGACCTCCATTTCGCAAAAGGATTCGTAGTGGTCGTCGGTGTAGAACCACTCGTCGACGTGGCCGTCCGCCCCGCCGCCGGTGACGATGCGCCGTGCTCCGCGGTGGTGCACGCCCGGGGTGTCCACGGTGTACTCGCGGTAGTAGTTGCGCGGTTGCTCAGGCAGGACGCGTTCGTAGTTGCCGAAGCGGCGGTCGTCGTTGTCGGGGTGGGGGAAGGGGCCGCCGGCTTCGATGAGGTCGACGGTGTCCCAGGCTTCGTCGGGAAGCGAGCCGCACGCGGGAAGCCCCGAAGAAGACGCAGGCTCGGCCGGAGGTGGCGTCGATAGGCAACTGCTCAAAAACAAGCACGGGAGCAGGACGGATAGGCGCTTCATGGGCAATATCGTGCCACGCGCTAGAGTGAGCGCATGGCTAGGGGCAGAATTCCGGATAGCGACATTGAGGCTATCCGTCAGCGCGCGCCGCTCGATGAGATCGTCGGCGAGTACGTGCAGCTCAAACCTGCCGGGCACGACTCGCTGAAGGGGCTGAGCCCCTTCAAGGACGAGCGCACCCCGAGTTTCCACGTCCGCCCCGCGCACGGCTACTACCACTGCTTTTCCACGGGCAAGGGCGGCGACGTGTTCAGCTTCCTCATGGAGATGGAGCAGCTGACCTTCCCCGAGGCAGTCGAGGCGGTGGCGGATCACATCGGTTACCACATCAACTACCAGGGCGGTTCCACGGGCGCTCGCAAGGTGGACCGCGGCACGCGCCAACGCCTGCTGGCGGCGAACAAGGCGGCGCACGAGTTCTTCCGCGAGCAGCTGGAAACGGAAGACGCCGCTCCGGCGCGCGAGATGCTGCTCAAGCGCGGCTTTTCCCGCGAGCTCATCTACGACTTCGAATGCGGCTACGCGCCCTACGCGTGGGACCCGATGACCAAGCACCTGTTGCGCAAGGGCTTTGAGGTGCAGGAGCTTATCGACGCCGGCCTGTCCTCGATGGGCAAACGCGGCCCGTTGGATAAATTCCGCGGCCGGTTGATCTGGCCGATCAAGGACACCGCCGGAAACGTCATCGGCTTCGGCGCCCGCAAGCTGTTCGAGGACGACCGCCTGGGCAAGTACATCAACACCCAGGACACGCTGCTGTACCACAAGTCGAAGGTGCTGTTCGGCATCGATAAGGCGAAGAAGAACATCGCGGAGAAGCACCAGACGGTGGTGGTGGAGGGCTACACGGACGTGATGGCCATGCACGCCGCGGGCGTCGATACGGCGGTGGCGACGTGCGGCACCGCGTTCGGCGGCGACCACATGAGCCTGATCCGCCGCCTCATGCTCGACGATAGTTTCTTCCGCGGCGAGCTGATCTACACCTTCGACGGCGACGAGGCCGGCCAGAAGGCCGCGATGCGCGCCTTCGAGACCGATGCCGAGTTCGGCGCCCAGTCCTTCGTCGCGGTCGCCCCCGACGGCATGGACCCCTGCGACCTGCGACTCGCGCGTGGCGACGGGGCCCTGCGCGACCTCGTGGCCTCCCGCGTGCCGGTGTACGAGTTCGTCATCGAGTCGCTTTTGCAGGACTACTCGTTGGATTCCGCCGAGGGGCGCGTGCAAGCCTTACGACGCACCGTGCCCGTCGTCGCCACCATCTCCGACAAAGTGCTCCAGCAGGAGTACGCCCGCCGCCTCGCCGGCTGGGTCGGCTGGCCGAACCCGGACGAGGTGCTGGAGCAGGTCCGCGCCGAGGCCAAGAAGCCGAAGAAGCAGAAGCGCGCGCCGAAAGACCCGGCGCGCGCGGCCGGCGCTGGTGCGGGTGCTGGCGCGGGCGCTGGTGCTGCCGTCGGCCCGGACAGCTCCGGCGCCCAGTCCGAAATCCTCATCCCCCCGCGCCCCGACGACCCGGTGCTGTGGCCCCAGCGCGAAGCGTTAAAGCTTGCCCTGCAGCACCCGGCCGCGGCCGGCAACTACTTCGACGGCATCAACCCGGACGCCTTCACCCACGACGCGTACCACCAGGTCCGCGAGGCCATCACCGCCGCCGGCGGCTGCGCCCGCGCCGGGGCAGACAACCCCTCGGACGCCTCGAACTTCCTCGCCGCGGTCGCCGGCGAGATGCGCGACTACGCCGGCCGCAACTTCGTCTCCGAGCTGGCCGTCGAGCCCATCCACGCCGACGACCTCTACGAATACGCCGACTCCGTGCTTTCGCGCCTGCAGGAAACCCGCGTGGGCCAGCAGATCGCGCAGCTGAAGTCGCAGCTCCAGCGCATGCGGCCTTCCGACGACGAAGAGGCCTACAACGCCCTCTTCTCCGACCTCGTCGCGCTCGAGCAGGCCCGCCGTGACCTCAACGACCGCGCCTTCCGCGGCAACCGGTAGCACCCGAGGAGCTCGATCTTGCGTTTGTTCTACTTTGACGATTCCGGTTCGCGGGTTCCAGGGAAGGGAAAACCGTTTTCCTTCTCGCAGGATTCGGGATCGACAGCGACGATCTGCCATTGCTGAAAAAGGCAGTAACCCAGCAAGCTCGCTTCTACGGGATGGAGCTTGGCTACCCGACTGAGTTGAAGTTTCATCACGTTGCAACTCTCAGGGATAACAAGCCAACAAAACCTCAGTGGATGCTTCGCTCGGGATTGACGGAGATGAATCAACGAAGGGCTTTGGTCTATTCCTGTCTCCGAGCTGTTTAGAAGATCGAAATGGTAGCGGTGTGGTGAGTTCGTGGTAGCGCTTGAGTGGGGATCCGGTAGCGGTCTCCACTCAAGCGTTTTGTGGGGTTACTGGTTAGCTTCCAGTCTCATGTT